>CAUQTR010000031.1:0-10830 GCA_963521045.1 uncultured Actinotalea sp. | reverse complement strand
CGGCGGGACGGCGTCTCCTACGGGGCCGCGAAGCGCGAGGTGGTGCTCGGGCGGGCGCTCGGAGGTGACGTCCCGGCGACGCGGGCCGCCGTCGCGGCGCAGGAGATCACCCTCGAGCACGCCGCCGTCCTCGCGGAGCACGGACCCACCTCGCCGGCGCGACGTGCGGCCCTCGCGAGCGACCTGCCGGACCGCCACGAGGCGTTCCTGCTCGACCGGGCTCGGCGCCTCGGCGTCGACGACTTCCGCAGGGAGGTCAGACGGTGGGCCGCCGCGGTGGACGACGAGGCCGCCGAGCGAGAGCACGAGACCGCACTCGCCCGCGAGCACCTCACGCTCGCACGGCGGCGCGACGGGATGGCCCTGACGGGCTTCCTCACCCACGAGCACGGCGAGCTGCTCACGACCGCGCTGCGGGCGGTGGCGGGGGTCCCGGCGGCGGACGACGAGCGGTCGACCGACCAGCGCATGGCGGCCGCGCTCGCGGACACGGCGCGGCTCGTGCTCGACCGCGGGCTGAAGGGGCGTGGAGCGCTCGTCCGGCCGCACCTCAGCGTCCACGTGTCCTACGAGACGCTGCAGGCGCTCGAGCGACGCGCGCACGAGCGGGAAGTGGGCGGTGGGAACATCGCGGTGCGGCCCGGGGCGGGCGGTGGGACCACCGCGGTGCAGCCCGGGGCGGGCGGTGGGACGCCGATCCTTCCCGCCGAGCTCGACTCCGGCGCCCTGGTACCGCACTCGACCTTGGAGCGTCTCCTCTGCGACGGCGAGACCAGCCGCATCGTGTTCGGTCCAGCGGGGGACGTGCTCGACGTCGGACGGGCCGAGCGGCTCTTCACGAAGCAGCTGCGCCGGGCCGTCATCGCGCGCGACAGGTTCTGCCGCTACCCCGGCTGCTCGAGCCCGCCGAACCTCTCCGAGGTGCACCACGTGCGCTGGTGGGACCGCGGTGGTGACACGTCGGTGGCCAACGGGGTCCTCCTCTGCTGGTACCACCACGGCCTCGTCCACCGACGCGACCTGCGCATCCGTCGCGTGCCGCGCGGCTGGGAGTTCTGCCGCGCGGACGGCACGGCGCTGCTGGACGAGGGCCGCGGTGGTGGCGTGCCCACCGACGCGACGCCCGACGTCAGTGCGGCGAGCGGCGCGTCCCGGGCCCGCGGCGGGTCGCCGCCCGAGGGGCGGCCACCGGATCAGGACCACCTGTCGCTGCTCACCGGGTGACCCTCCGATGCCGACCGGTGTCGTCGATGCCGTCGGCGGTGCGTCGGTGCGTCAACCCGGCGGCACGTCCGTGCGTCCGTGCGTCGGAGCACCCGCGGTGTGGCGCTACGCCGTGCGCTCTGGCGCCGTCGTCCGGCGTCGTAGCCTGGAGCGCATGCATGACGCCGACGTCGTCGACCCCGAGATCGATCCGACCGCCACGTGGGGCCTCGAGCCCGACGACGCACGACTGCTGACGCGGCGCCTCGTCGCCAGCGGGCCGCCGGTGCTCGTCCGGAGCCCGCTGCACGGTGCGCCGCTCGCGGAGGTACCGACCTCCACGACCGACGACGTCCGGGACGCCGTCACCGCAGCGCGCGCGGCGCAGCGGTCCTGGGCGCGCGTGTCCGTCGCGGAGCGGGCGGCGGTGCTGCTGCGGCTCCACGACCTCGTCCTCGACCGGCGCTCCGAGGTCCTCGACCTCATCCAGCTCGAGAACGGCAAGGCGCGCGCGAGCGCGTACGAGGAGGTCGCCGACGTCGCGCTGCTGGCCCGCCACTACGGGCGCCGGGCCGGCACCTACCTGCGGCCCCGCCACGTTCCCGGGCTGATCCCCGGGCTCACGGCGGCGCGGGTGCTGCGCCACCCCGTCGGCGTCGTCGGCGTCGTCGCGCCGTTCAACTACCCGCTCAACCTCTCGGTGGGCGACGCGCTCCCGGCCCTCGTCGCCGGCAACGGCGTCGTCATCAAGCCCGATCCCCAGACCACGCTCACGGCCCTGTGGGGCGCCGCTCTGGCGGAGGAGGCCGGCCTGCCGCGAGGCCTGCTCCAGGTGGTCGCCGGGGGAGGCGAGGCCGGCGGCGCCCTGGTCGAGTCCGTGGACCACGTGATCTTCACCGGGTCGACGGCCACGGGCCGCCGGGTCGCCGAGCAGGCGGGCCGCGCCCTGGTCGGCGCCACGCTCGAGCTGGGCGGCAAGAACGCCCTCTACGTCACCGACGACGTCGACCTCGCGGCCACGGCCGAGGGGGTCGTCCGGGCGTGCTTCTCCAACAGCGGCCAGCTCTGCGTCTCCACCGAGCGCCTGCTCGTGCACGAGGCGGTCGCCGACGCCTTCCTCGCGGCCCTCCTACCGCGGGTCCGGGCCCTGCGGCTGGGCACGGCCCTCGACTACTCCGCGGACGTCGGCTCGCTCAGCTCCACCGCGCAGCTCGAGCGGGTCCAGCGGCACGTCGAGGACGCGATGGGGCGCGGAGCGGCGGTCCTGACCGGCGGCGTGCACCGCTCGGACATCGGCCCGCTGGTCTACGAGCCCACGGTGCTCGACCGCGTGCCGCCGGACGCTGCCGTCGCCCGCGAGGAGACCTTCGGGCCGGTGGTCAGCGTGCACCGCGTCCGGGACGACGAGCACGCGATCGCGCTCGCGAACGACTCGGAGATGGGCCTCGCGGCGAGCGTCTGGTGCCGCGACGTGAACCGCGCGCGCGCCGTGGCCGGACGGCTCGAGGTGGGCATGGTCGGGGTCAACGACGGCTACGCCGCGGCGTGGGGGAGCACGGCCGCACCGATCGGCGGGGTCAAGGCGTCGGGCCTCGGCCGGCGGCACGGCGCGGAGGGCATCCACGCGGTCACCCGCACCCAGGCGGTCGTCGTGCAGCACGGGACCCACCACGGTCTCAGCCTCGGCCGGCTGTACGCGCTGCCGGGCGAACGCTGGACCGCCATCTTCACCGGCGTGCTGCGCACCGCGAAGCGGCTCCGCGTGCCCTGACGCGCGCTGGACCGCGATCCGTCACGCGCTGGACCGCGATCCGTCATCAGGTGCTGCGCGCTGTGCACCGTGCGACGGCTCCACCTGCCGTGCCGGCTCTGGCTCCTCGGACGGCGTCGCGTGCCGCGGGCTACTCGGCGCCGACGAGCGCGAGCGCCTGCCGCGCGATCGCCAGCTCCTCGTTCGTCGGGACCACCATGACCGTCACGCGGCTCGACTCCGACGAGATCACCGTCGCTTCGGACTTGCGGCCGTCGTTGGCCGCGACGTCCAGCTCGATCCCCAGGCCCTCGAGCCCGGCGCACGCCGCCGCACGGACGATGTCGTCGTTCTCGCCGACGCCTGCCGTGAACGCGATCACGTCCACCCGGCCGAGCACGGCGTAGTAGGCCCCGATGTACTTCTTGAGCCGGTGCACGTACACGTCGAGCGCGAGCCTCGCCGCCTCGTCGCCCGACGCGACCAGGTCGTGCAGCGCACGGAAGTCGTTCTCGCCCGACAGGCCCTTGAGGCCGCTGCGGCGGTTGAGCAGGTCGTCGATCTCGTCGATCGACATCCCGGCGTTGCGGTGCAGGTGGAAGATCACCGCGGGGTCGATGTCGCCGGTGCGCGTGCCCATGACGAGCCCCTCGAGGGGCGTCAGGCCCATCGACGTCTCGACCGCCACGCCGCCCCGGACGGCCGATGCCGATGCGCCGTTGCCCAGGTGCAGGACGATCTGGTTGAGCTCCTCGGGGGCACGGCCGAGGAGGCGCGCCACCTCGCCGGAGACGTACTGGTGCGAGGTCCCGTGGAAGCCGTAGCGGCGCACGGAGTGCTGCTGCGCGACCTCGCGGTCCAGCGCGTAGGTCGACGCCGCGGCCGGGAGGCTCTGGAAGAACGACGTGTCGAAGACCACGACGTGCGGCACGTCGGGCAGGAGCTCGCGTGCGACCTTGAGGCCCCGGACGTGGGCGGGGTTGTGCAGCGGCGCGAGCGGGGAGAGCCCCTCGATGGCCGCGACGACGTCGTCGTCCACGAGCGTCGGCTCCGCGAACACGGCACCGCCGTGCACGACCCGGTGCCCGACGGCGACGACGTGCGCCTCGTCGAGGTTCGGCCCGACCTCCTCGAAGAGGGCCAGGACGGTGCGCAGCGCCGCGCTGTGGTCGGCGATCGGGTCGTTGCGCTCGGTGCGCCTCCCCTCGAACGTGTGCTTGACGAGGCTGGTGCCCTCGCCGATCCGCTCGACGAGCCCGGACGCGATCGCCTGCCCGCCCGCCGGGTCGACCAGCTGGTACTTCACCGACGACGAGCCCGAGTTGATGACGAGCACGGTGCCGCGCCGGGGCTGCGGTGTGGCGTTGCCGGGCCGGTCGGGGGCCTCGGGGGCGGGGTTCATGCGGTGCCTTTCCTGGAGCGTGAGCTGGTCGTGCGGATGGGGGCGGCGGTGCCGGTCAGGCGGGCGAAGCGGGGGGCGTGGGGGTGGGTGCTGACGCCGGACCGGCGTGCGACCCACCCTGCGGCTCGGCCACCGGCCCGCCCGTCGCGCCGGCCTGCGACGCGGCCAGAGCGGCCGCCTGCTGGGCCTGCGCCTGGATGGCGGTGATCGCGACCGTGTTGACGATGTCCTGCACGAGCGCGCCCCGGGACAGGTCGTTGACCGGCTTGCGCAGGCCCTGCAGCACGGGCCCGATGGCGACCGCGCCCGCCGATCGCTGCACGGCCTTGTAGGTGTTGTTGCCGGTGTTGAGGTCCGGGAAGATGAAGACCGTCGCCCGGCCCGCCACGGCGGACTCGGGCATCTTCGTCCGTGCGACGGACGCGTCCACCGCGGCGTCGTACTGGATCGGCCCCTCGACGGACAGGTCCGGCCGCCGCTCGCGCACGAGTGCGGTCGCCGCACGCACCTTCTCGACGTCGGCGCCCGTGCCGGACTCGCCGGTGGAGTACGAGAGCATCGCGATGCGCGGCTCGATGCCGAACTGGACCGCGGTGGCCGCGGACGAGATCGCGATGTCCGCGAGCTGCTCGGCCGTCGGGTCGGGGTTCACGGCGCAGTCGCCGTAGACCAGCACGCGGTCCTCGAGGCACATGAGGAACACGCTCGAGACGACCGAGACGTCCGGCACCGTCTTGATGATCTCGAACGACGGCTTGATGGTGTGCGCGGTCGTGTGCATCGCGCCCGAGACCATGCCGTCCGCGATGCCCAGGTGGACCATCAGGGTGCCGAAGTACGACACGGACCCGACGATCTCCCGCGCGCGCTCGACGGTCATGCCCTTGTGCTTGCGCAGCTCGGCGTACTCGTGTGCGAAGCGTTCGAAGAGCTCCCCGTCCTTGGGGTCCACGACCTTCGCGGCGCTGATGTCCAGGCCCAGCTCCGTCGCCCGCGCCCGGATCGTCGCCTCCGACCCGAGGATCGTCAGGTCCGCGACCTCGCGCTGGAGCAGGGTGCTCGCCGCACGCAGGATGCGGTCGTCGCCGCCCTCGGGCAGCACGATGTGCTTGCGGTCGCGCCGCGCCCGGTCGAGCAGCTCGTACTCGAACATCAGGGGCGTGACGACCGCGGGCCGCGAGACGTCGAGGCGGCGCAGCAGCGTCTGCCCGTCGACGTGCCGCTCGAACAGGGCGAGCGCGGTGTCGATCTTGCGCTGCGACTCGGCGGACAGCCGCCCGCGGGTCGACGCCGCCGCGTTGGCCGTCCGGAACGTCCCGAGGTCGGTCTGGATGATCGGCAGCCGCTGCCCCAGGCCGTTGACCAGCCGTGCGATCGGGGACGGCGGGTAGAACCCGCCGTTGAGGATGATCCCGGCGAGCGACGGGAAGCCCTCTGCGGCGTTGGCCATGAGCAGGCCGAGCAGGATGTCCGACCGGTCGCCCGGCGTGATGACGACGGCGCCGTCGGTGAGCTTCTCGAGCAGGTGCTCGACCGACATGGCCCCGACCAGCAGGTCGAGCGCCTCGCGGGAGAGCAGCTCCTCGTCGCCACCGGCGAGCCGGCCGCCGACCGCCTCCATGAGCGCGCGGACCGTCGGCGCGTTGAGCAGCTGGTCCTCGGGGAGGGCCCACGCGGGGATCTCGGTGGCGATGGCGGCCCGGACCCGGACCAGCTCGTGCGGCTCGCACCGGTTCGCGACGACGCCGATCACCTCGGCGTGCTGCGTGCGCAGCTCCGCCAGGCAGACGTCGACCATGCCGCGCACCTCGTCGGGCCGACGGCCCTGGCCGCGTACGACCAGGAGCACGGGCGCGCCCAGGTTCACGGCGATCCGCGCGTTGTAGGCGAGCTCCGTGGGACCCGCGACGTCCGTGTAGTCCGTCCCCACGACGACGACCGCGTCGCACTGCTTCTCGACCTCGTGGTAGCGCGAGACGATCCTCGACAAGGCTGCCTCGGGGTCCGCGTGCACCTCCTCGTAGGTCGCGCCGACGCACTCGTCGTAGGTCAGGTCGACGCCGTCGTGCGCGAGCAGGAGGTCCAGCACGTAGTCGCGGCTCGTGGTGGACCGGGCGACCGGCCGGAAGATGCCGACCTTCTGGACGCTGCGGGTGAGCAGGTCGAGCACGCCGAGGGCGATCGTGGACTTGCCGGTGTCGCCCTCGGCGCTCGTGATGTAGATGCTGCGGGCCACTACCGGGCCTTCCTCGTCCGTCGTGTCGTCGGAGCCGGCCCGGCGGGCCGGCTCAGGCCGCGCCGGGCTGTGCCCTGGGGCGTCACTCGTTGTCGCCGGCGGTCGCGGCCGTCGCGGACAGCCGCTGGGGCCCGCCCTGCTCGGTGCCGGTCTCGCCCGCGTCGGGCCACACCCAGTCGCGGACCTCGGGGATGTCCTCGCCGTGCTCGCGCGTGTACTGCCGGGCGTGGAGCCGGGCGTCGACCATCTCCTGGCGCAGCTCGGCGGCCCGCGTCCCCAGCCCGGGCACGCGGTCGATGACGTCGATGACCAGGTGGAACCGGTCGAGGTCGTTGAGCATGACCATGTCGAACGGCGTCGTCGTCGTGCCCTCCTCCTTGTACCCGCGCACGTGCAGGTTGGCGTGGCCCGTGCGGCGGTAGGTGAGGCGGTGGATGAGCCACGGGTAGCCGTGGTAGGCGAAGATGATCGGCTTGTCCGGCGTGAACACCGTGTCGAACTCGCGGTCGGTGAGCCCGTGCGGGTGCTCCTCGGCGTTGACGAGGCGCATGAGGTCCACGACGTTGACCACGCGGACGTTGAGCTCCGGCAGGTGCCGGCGCAGCAGGTCGGCGGCGGCCAGCACCTCGAGCGTCGGCACGTCGCCGGCGCACGCCAGCACGACGTCGGGGTCCTCGCCGCGCTGCTCGGTGCCGGCCCACTCCCAGATGCCCAGGCCGCGCGCGCAGTGCGCGATCGCCTGCTCCATCGACAGGAACGTCGGTGCCGGCTGCTTGCCAGCCACCACGACGTTGACGTACTGGCGGCTGCGCAGCACGTGGTCGTAGGTCGACAGCAGCGTGTTGGCGTCCGGCGGCAGGTAGACGCGGACGATCTCGGCCTTCTTGTTGACCACGTGGTCGATGAAGCCCGGGTCCTGGTGGCTGAAGCCGTTGTGGTCCTGACGCCACACGTGGGAGGTGAGCAGGTAGTTGAGCGACGCGATCGGCCGGCGCCACGGGATGTCGTTGGTCACCTTGAGCCACTTGGCGTGCTGGTTGACCATCGAGTCGATGATGTGGATGAACGCCTCGTAGCAGCTGAACACGCCGTGGCGGCCGGTGAGCAGGTAGCCCTCGAGCCAGCCCTGGCACTGGTGCTCGGACAGCATCTCGACGACCCGGCCCACCCGCGCGAGGTTGTCGTCCTGCGGGAGGATCTGCGCGGCCCACTGCTTGTCGGTGACGTCGAACACGGCCTGCAGCCGGTTGGACGCCGTCTCGTCCGGGCCGAAGATCCGGAAGGTCTCCGGATTCGCCTCGATCACCGCGGAGAGCCACTGGCCGAGGACGCGCGTGGCCTCGACGATGCTGCCGCCGGGCGCGGAGACGTCGACCGCGAAGTCACGGAAGTCGGGCAGGCGCAGGTCGCGCAGCAGCAGCCCGCCGTTGGCGTAGGGCGTCGCACTCATGCGCAGCGTGCCCTCGGGCGCGAGCGCGGCGATGTCCGCCACGAGACGTCCGGTCGGGTCGAACAGCTCCTCGGGCCGGTACGAGCGCAGCCACCCGTCGAGCACCTGCAGGTGCTCGGCGGTGTCCCGCGCGCTCGCGAGCGGCACCTGGTGCGAGCGCCACGAGTCCTCGACCTGCTTGCCGTCGATGACGGGCGGGCAGGTCCACCCCTTGGGGGTGCGCAGGATGATCATGGGCCACTTGGGGCGCTCGGTGAGGCTCCCCTCGCGCGCGGCCCGCTTGATGTCGGAGATCTGGTTGAGGCACTCGTCGAGCACCTGCGCCATGCGCTGGTGGACCTCGGTCGCGTCGTCGCCGTCGAAGCCGCCCGAGACGATGTACGGCGTGTGGCCGTAGCCCCGCATGAGCTCGAGCAGCTCGGACTCGGGGATCCGCGCGAGCACGGTGGGGTTGGCGATCTTGTAGCCGTTGAGGTGGAGGATCGGCAGCACGACGCCGTCCGCCAGCGGGTCGACGAACTTGTTCGAGTGCCACGACGTGGCCAGGGGGCCCGTCTCGGCCTCGCCGTCCCCGACGACGGCGGCGACGAGGAGGTCGGGGTTGTCGAACGCGGCGCCGTACGCGTGCGAGAGCGCGTAGCCCAGCTCGCCGCCCTCGTGGATCGACCCGGGCGTCTCCGGTGCGACGTGGCTCGGGATGCCGCCGGGGAAGGAGAACTGGCGGAAGAGCTTGCGCATGCCCTCCTCGTCCTCGGTGATGTCGGTGTAGACCTCGGAGTACGTGCCGTCGAGGTACGCGTTCGCGACCAGGCCGGGGCCGCCGTGACCGGGCCCGGTGACGTAGAGCATCTGCTGCGCACGCTGCTGGATCGCGCGGTTGAGGTGGGCGTAGAGGAAGTTGAGGCCCGGCGTCGTGCCCCAGTGGCCGAGCAGGCGGGGCTTGACGTGGTCGCGGTGCAGCGGCTCGGACAGCAGCGGGTTGTCGAGCAGGTAGATCTGCCCGACGGAGAGGTAGTTCGCGGCGCGCCACCACGCGTCCACGCGCGCGAGCGTCTCGGGCGACAACGGCTCGACGTCGCGATGTGCCCAGCTGGTGGGACGGTCCAGGACCGATGTCATTCCGCGCTCCTCATCGACGAGCCGGCGGGCGCTCCCGACGGCAGCTTCCAGCGTGCCCGGCGGGCCGCGCCAAACATGGGACGATTGTCCCGTCCGGCGGACCGCGACCCCGCGCAGGCCCCATGCCACCACATCGCGAGCCGCGGCGCAGCCGCCGGTGCCGGCGACGAGAGCACACTTCTCGCACGCATTCCCTGGCGGGACGCTCCGCGCATATGGCATCGTGCGCGCCGCGCGCCTTTTCTTTCACGCGCGTCAGCATTTTCCCGTCGCGCGTCGTGTGCATTTCTGCACACCTGCCGAACAATTGTGTCGACCAGGGGGTCAGTCCGTGAGAACGCCTTCGTCCCGCCCACCGTCGGCGCTGCGCCGCAGGCTCGCTGCCGCCGCGCTCGCGCTGCTCATGCCCGCGGCAGCGCTGGTCGCATCGAGCGGCCCGGCAGCCGCAGCCACACCGGGCGGCTGCGGCCAGCTCTTCGACGACTTCTCGTACACGTCGTCCGCGGACCCGCAGCTCGCGGCCCGCGGGTGGTCGGTCCGCAGCGGTGGTGGCGGGCCGGGCGTGGGCGGGTCCTGGTCCCCGTCGAACGTGACCTTCACCGGGTCGGGGACCGGGCGCGCCATGCGCCTGGCGGCCTCCACCGACGGCCGGCCGGCAGGCACCGTGAGCGCGGAGCTCTCCAGCCAGCAGCGCAAGTTCTTCGAGGGGACCTACGCCTCGCGGGTCCGCTTCACCAACGCCCCGGTCTCGGGCGCGGACGGCGACCCGGTCGTGCAGACCTTCTACACGATCACCCCCCTGGCCTACTCGATGGACCCGCAGTACGGGGAGGCGGACTTCGAGTACCTGCCCAACGGCGGATGGGGTCAGACGTCGCCGACGATGTTCCTCACCACCTGGGAGACCTACCAGCCCGACCCGTGGGTCTCGGTCAACCAGAGCACGCCCGCGGTGGCGAACTTCGAGGGATGGCACGACCTCGTCATGCAGGTCGACGGGGGAGTCGTGCGGTACTTCATCGACGGCCGGGAGATCGTCGCGCACGGGGGCGACGTCTACCCCGAGACGCCGATGCACCTGTCGTTCAACATCTGGTTCATCGACCTGCTCTCGCACACCGGCGGGGTGAGCCGGTACGAGCAGGACGTCGACTACGTCTACCACTCGGCGAACGAGCTCCTCTCCCCGGCGCAGGTCGGGGAACGCGTCGCGGGCCTCCGAGCGGCCGGGACCGCCCACGTCGACAAGGTCGTCCCCGGCACGTGCACGCCGACGACGCCGCCGACGGGCACCGCCGGGGCCGTGCGGTCGGGTGCGGGAGGAATGTGCCTCGACGTCGCGGGGGCCAAGAGCGCCAACGGCACAGCGGTGCAGCTCTACGAGTGCAACAACACCGTGGCGCAGCGCTGGACGTTCGGCGCCGACGGCACCATGCGCGCGATGGGCAAGTGCCTGGACGTCGCGGACTGGGGCACGGCCAACGGGTCGAAGCTGCACATCTGGGACTGCAACCCCGGCCAGTCGAACCAGACCTGGGTGCGGCACGGGAACTCCTACCGCAACCCCGCGTCGGGGCGCTGCCTGGACAACCCCGACGGCAGGGCCGTCAACAGCCAGCGGCTGCAGATCTGGGACTGCTACGGCAACAGCGCCCAGTGGTGGTCGCTGC
>CAUQTR010000030.1:0-10901 GCA_963521045.1 uncultured Actinotalea sp. | reverse complement strand
GCCCCGTGGCCGGCGCCTGGATGCGGCTCGTGCTGCGCCGGCCGCGCCTGGTCACGTTCACGAGCGTCGCGCTCCTGGCGACGATCGCCCTCCCGGCCGCGTCGCTGCAGCTCGGCACCCCCGGCGACGCGTCCCTGCCCGAGACCCAGACCCAGCGGCGTGCGTACGACCTGCGGGCCGAGGCGTTCGGTGCCGGGTACAACGGCCCGCTCACGGTCGTGGTCGACGCGCGTGGCTCCGCCGACCCGCAGACCGCCGTCGCGACCGTGGCGAACAGCATCCGGGCGACCGACGGCGTCGTGTCGGTGTCGGAGGCGAGCTTCAACGCGCAGGGCGACACGGCGATCCTCACGGCCGTCCCCGCGACGGGCCCGACCGACGAGCGCACGGAGCACCTGGTGCAGACCCTGCGGGACGCGCGCCCGGGTGTCGAGGCCGCAGGGCGCGTGACCTACGAGATCACCGGCACGACCGCCCTGGACATCGACATGGCGCAGAAGATGCAGTCGGCCCTCGTCCCGTACGTGGCGATCGTCATCGGGCTCGCGGTGCTGCTCCTGCTGCTGGTGTTCCGTTCGGTCTGGATCCCGGTCACGGCGGCAGCCGGCTTCCTCCTGTCGCTCTTCGCGGCGCTGGGAGTGATCGTCGCGGTGTTCCAGTGGGGCTGGGCGGCGGACCTCCTCGGCGTCGAGCAGACCGGGCCCGTGATGAGCCTCATGCCGATCCTGCTGGTGGGCATCGTGTTCGGCCTCGCGATGGACTACCAGGTCTTCCTGGTCTCGCGGATGCGCGAGGCGCACGTCCACGGCATGCCGGCCCGGGACGCCATCGTCACCGGCTTCGGGCAGAGCTCGAAGGTCGTCGTCGCGGCCGCGGTGATCATGGTTTCGGTGTTCGGTGGCTTCGCGGGGGCCCATGAGCCGCTGATCACGATGGTCGGGCTCGGGCTCGCGTGCGCGGTGCTCTTCGACGCGTTCGTCGTCCGCCTGACTCTGGTTCCCGCCGTCCTGCGGCTCCTCGGCGAGCACGCCTGGTGGCTGCCGCGCTGGCTCGACCGGGTGCTGCCCCGCCTCGACGTGGAGGGCGAGTCGCTGAGCGCGCACCAGCCGGAGCGGGACCAGGCGGTGGCGAGCGACCGGCAGCCGGAGCCCGTCGGCGCGCCGAGCGCCCGGTGACCGAGCGCGTAGTGTCCGTCCGATGAACGTGCTGGCAGCGCTGGTCGCGTTCGTCTTCGCCGCCCTCGGGGCGAGCGTCAGCACCGAGGGCATCTTCCGGCCCGCGGAGCTCCTGCCCGGTGCGGTGCTCGGCCTCGTCGGGAGCGGAGCACTGCTCGCGTCGGGCCGGTACCCGCGCACGGCGACCGGCGTCGCGATCGTCTGCGGCGCCGTCGCCTGCGCGGCGGGCTACCTGCCGACGCCGCTCCTGCTGGCCCCGCTGATCGGGTGCCTGTACCGCCTCACGGTCCTCGCCGGCCCCCGGTCCGCCGCCTGGTGGACGGGGGGCGCGGTGGGTGCGGTGATCCTGGGCGGGGGGACGAGCGACGTCCGCCCGACGGGCGGGGCCCTGCTGCTGCAGACCGTCGGCGTCGCCCTCTGGCTGCTGCCGCCGCTGTTCGCCGGACGGATGACCCACGCCGAGCGGGCCTACCTCCAGGTGGTCCAGGCGAGGGCGGAGGACGCCGAGCGGAACCGGGACGAGGAGGTGCGCCGCCGGCTGACCGAGGAGCGGCTGCGCATCGCGCGTGACCTGCACGACGTCGTCGCGCACCACCTGGCCGTGGCCCACGCGCAGGCGGGCACGGCGGCCCACCTGCTGGCGCGGCGGCCCGAGCAGGTGCCCGACCTCCTTGTGGGCCTGGGCGACTCGACGTCGGCCGCGCTGCGGGAGCTCAAGGCGACGGTGGGGCTGCTGCGCAACCCCGGTGACGACACGCCGCCGGACACGGCGCCGGCGCCCGGCCTCGACCAGCTCCCGGAGCTGGTCGAGGCCTGTCGGGCAGCCGGGATGGACGTCCACCTCGTCACCACGGGGGTGCCGCGACCGCTGCCGCCGCTCGTCGACCTCACCGCGTTCCGGGCCGTCCAGGAGGCGCTGACGAACGTCACCAAGCACGCGGTCCGGCCCGTCGTGGAGATCACGCTGGCCTACGACGACGACGCCTTCACCGCCCGGGTGGTCAACACGTCGGCCCGGCAGGTTGCGGCCGGTCCCGCAGCGGCGGGCTACGGGCTGATCGGCATGCGCGAACGGGCGCTCGCGGTCGGCGGGGCCGTCGAGGCGGGGCCGGCCGGTCCGGATCGGTACGCGGTCGCCCTCACCGTCCCGCTCACCCCCTGGCGGGAAGACCGGGTGTCCCGATGATCACGATCCTGCTCGCCGACGACCAGGCGCTCCTGCGCTCGACGTTCCGCCTGCTCATCGACTCCTGCGACGACATGACGGTCGTCGCGGAGGCGGCCGACGGCGAGGAGGCGGTCGCCCTCGTCCGGGAGCACCGTCCCGACCTGGTCCTCATGGACATCCGGGTGCCGGTCGTCGACGGGCTGGCCGCGACGCGGCGCATCTGCTCGGCACCCGAGCTCGCGGGGACGCGCGTGCTGATCCTCACCACGTTCGAGACGGACGAGCACGTCGCCCACGCGCTCGAGGCCGGGGCCAGCGGCTTCCTCGGCAAGGACGTGACGTCGCAGGGGCTGCTCGCGGGGATCCGGACGGTGGTCGCGGGCGAGGCGCTGCTCTCGCCGTCGGCCACCCGCGCGCTGATCGGCCGCTTCCTCTCCGGGCCCGGGAGGGCCGGCGAGGTGCCCTCGGGATCGCTCGCCACGCTGACCGACCGGGAGCGTGAGCTCACCGCGCTCGCCGCCCACGGGCTGTCGAACCAGGAGATCGCGGAGCGGCTGGTGGTCAGCCCGCTGACGGTGCGGACGCACATCCACCGGGCGATGACGAAGGTGGGGGCGCGCGACCGTGCGCAGCTCGTCGTCGCCGCCTACCAGCAAGGGCTGGTCCGCGTGCGCTGAACGCGGCGTGACCATACTGGCGACCGTGCCCCCTCGAGAGCCGCCCCGGTGGAGACACCGCCTGCCCGCCGTGGTCGCCGCGCTCGCCGCCGCGTGGTGGACCGGGAGCGTCGCCTCGGCGTACCTGGTCAACGTCTACGGGCCGATGAGCGACGCGGTGACGTGGGCGCCCGTCGTCGTCGTGGCGGCCACACTCCTCGTCGCGGTGGCCGCCCTCCTGACGGTCCGGTGGGTCGCGCGGCGCGCGGCCGTCCTGGGGGCCTGCTGCGCCGTCGCCGTGGTGGCGGCCGCGTGGGTGCTCGCGCCCGTCGTCGTCGACGAGGGGGAGAGCTTCGTCGAGGTGCCCGACCGCACCGCCACGTGCACGGGATGGAGCTTCGAGCACTACCCGCCCCAGACCTCGGACGCGGACTCGCTGGAGTACTGCGTCGGCGTGGAGCACCCGGTCGACCGCTGACCTCGGCGCACTCGGCAAGCTCGCATACTCGTTACCCCTAGACGCACATTGAATATATTCAGTAGCGTCGGTCGGGGGGTCTTGGTCTGGGGCCGCCCGTGCACCGATCAACGGAGATCTCATGACGCAGCGCAGCCACGTCGGCCTTCTGGCGGCGGCCACCCTCACGCTCAGTCTCGGCGTCGCGTCGCCGGCATCGGCCTCGACGCCGGACGACGCGGACCAGGCGATCGACGCGTTCGTCGACGCGTTCTGGGACCCGTCGAAGAACTACTTCTTCACCAACAGCGACCACGTCATCGACCCCGCCCACGCGTACGGCCCGGAGGACGGTCTCTACACGGACTTCTGGTGGGAGGCGCAGCTCTGGGAGACGGTCATGGACGCCTACGAGCGGACGGGTGACCCTGACCAGCGCCAGATGATCGACGACGTCTACGACGGGTTCGTCGCCTACCACCCGGACTTCGAGAACAACTTCAACGACGACATCGGCTGGTGGGCGCAGGGTGCGATCCGTGCGTACGGGCTCACCGGAGACTGCCGCTACCTCGACCGCTCACGGACCCTGTTCGACGGGATCTGGGCGGAGTGGGACGACACCTACGGCGGCGGCATCTGGTGGCGCAAGGACCCGCACGACCAGAAGAACGTGGCGACCAACGCCCCCGCGGCGATCACCGCGGTCCGCCTGTACGAGGCCACGGGTGAGGCGGCCTACCTCACGAAGGCCCAGCAGCTGTTCGACTGGGTCGACGCGAACCTGCAGGTCGACGGTCACGTCTACGACCACATCGAGGGCGGCGACGGCACCCTCGTGAAGTGGGACTTCACCTACAACGCGGGCAACTACATCGGCGCGGCGACGGCCCTCCACGAGGCGACCGGCGACGCCGCCTACCTCGACAAGGCGATCGCCGCGGCCGACTGGGCGACGACCTACCTGACGAACGGCGGCACGTTCGTCCACGAGGGGATCGACGACGGTGCCGGCTTCAAGACGGTGCTGATCCGGCACCTGGCCCGCCTCGCGACCGTGCACGGGCAGACGCAGTACCTCCCGATGCTGCAGGCCAACGTCACGCAGGCCTGGGACCACCGCCGCCCGAGCGACGACCTCGTCGGCGCGAACTGGTCGGAGCCCACGCCCGAGGGGCGCCTGCAGAGCCTGACCGCGGCCGCCGCCGCGAGCGCGCTCCAGGTCGTGCCGTTCGACGGGTACTCCGGCCCGCAGCCCGGCACGGGGATCCACGACGCGGAGAACGCCGTCACCACCGCGATCGGTGCCGAGAGCTCGAGCCCGGGCTTCCTCGGCCGTGGCTACCTCGCGGGCTGGAACAGCGACGGCCAGGCGGTCACCTTCCACGTGAACACCGCCGCCGGGGGCCCGCACGAGCTGCGCCTGCGGTATGCCGCCGCGGCTGGTGAGGCCTCGCGCCGCATCCTCGTCAACGGGGCCGAGGTGGCCGTCAACCACCGGTTCCCCGGCACCGGATCGTGGTCCGACTGGGCCGAGACCGACCTGGACGACGTGGACCTGCTCGCCGGCCACAACACGATCCGGGTGGAGTACGCGGGCGCTTCGGGCAGCAACCAGTACCTCAACCTCGACCGGCTGACCGTCTCCCACCAGCTCCAGGCCGAGAACGGCACGCTCCACGGCGTCGGCGTCGAGTCGAACCCCAACGGCCACACCGGTCCGGGGTACGTCGCCGGGTGGAACGGTGCGGGGCAGTGGGTGGACCTCGCGCCCACCGTCGAGCGCGCCGGCCGGTACGACCTGACCCTCCGCTACGCGGCCGGGGCGGGGGACGCCTCACGGCTGATCTACGTCAACGGCGTCGAGGTCGTCGCCGACCAGGCGTTTGCAGGAACCTCGTCGTGGGACGCGTGGCAGACCGTGACCGTCCCCGACGTCCCGCTGGTCGCGGGCGAGAACACCGTGTCGGTGATCTTCGAGGAGGGGAACGGCAGCCACAACTGGCTGAACCTCGACCACGTCACCCTCCGGTACGTGCACCCGGCACCCGGCGCCTGGACTCCGCCCGCGACGCCCCCGGTGCCCGTCGAGCCGTGCGGCGCGGTGCCCGACGGCGCGACCGAGCCGCCCGCGACGGCGGTGCTGTCGTCCGACAACGGCTGGGACACCGGCCTGCACGACGGCGCCTACACGATCACGACGAACCTGTGGTGGGGCTCGAACGCCAGCGCGTACCGGCTCTACGAGAACGGCCGGCTCGTCGCCGAGCGCACGCTCACCCCGGCCACGCCCGGTGCGCAGCAAGTCGTCGAGGCGATCACGGGCCGCGTCGACGGCGAGTACGTCTACACCGCCGAGCTCGTGAACTCGAAGGGCACGACGGCGACGGCTCCCCTGACCGTCACGGTCCGCGACGCCAAGCCGGCGGTCCCGGTGCTGTCGCACGACAACGGGGACGGCGACGGCAGCTACCGGCTGACCGCTGACCTGTGGTGGGGGACCAACGCGACCGCCTACCGCTTCCTCGAGGGCGAGACGGTGATCGCCGAGGGCGCGCTGACGGCCGCGACCCCCGCGGCCCAGACGGCGAGCGTCCTGGTCACCGACGGTGGCCCGGGGGCGCACACCTACACGGTCGAGCTCACGAACGAGGCCGGGACGACGTCCAGCCGGCCCGTGGCGGTGACGGTCACCTCCTGACGCCGGAGAGGGCCTCGCCGGGCCGCCGTTTCGATAACACTTATATTAAGCATATTGATATGGCGGCCTGGCGGAGGTAGCGTGATGATGACTGCTGGACCAGGCATCTGCGAGGGAGCACCGTGGCTCTGTACGACCGTGACGTCTGCGAGGCGCTGGCCTCCGGCGTCGAGGACCGGCTCGGCCCCGACGTGGGCTCGGTGTTCCGCGCGGGGTTCTTCGGCACCCTCGACCGCACGATCACCCGGGGTGACCGCGGCGCCTTCGTGATCACCGGGGACATCCCGGCGATGTGGTTGCGCGACTCCACCGCCCAGATGAGCCCCTACCTGCACGTCGCCCACGAGGACCCGCTGCTCGCCGCGACCCTCGGGGCGGTCGTCGTGCGCCAGCTGGACCTCGTCTGCCAGGACCCCTACGCGAACGCCTTCAACGACGGGCCCACGGGCGCCGGGCACCAGGACGACGTCACGCAGACCGGACCCGGGACGTGGGAGCGCAAGTACGAGGTCGACTCGCTGTGCTACCCCCTCCAGCTCGCATACGACTTGTGGGCCGCGACCGGCGGCGTCGGGCACCTCGAGCGGTTCGGGGAGGTGGCGCGGCGGGTCATCGCGACGTGGCGCACCGAGCAGGACCACGAGCGTCGCTCGCCGTACTCGTTCCGACGCCTGAGCGGGCCGGCGAGCGACACCCTCGGCCGCGACGGTCGCGGGGGCCTCGTCGCGCCCGTCGGGCTCACGTGGTCCGGCTTCCGCCCCAGCGACGACGCCTGCGAGCTGGGCTACAACGTGCCGGGGAACGCCTTCGCGGCCGTGGTGCTCGGTCACGTCGCCACGCTGGCGCGGGCGGTGCTCGACGACGACGACCTCGCGGCGGCCGCAGACGCGCTGCGGCACGACATCGAGGGGGCGCTGGCCGTGCACGCCGTCGTGCCCTACGACGGCGGTCTCGTGTACGCGTACGAGGTCGACGGCCTCGGCGGCGTGAACCTCATGGACGACGCCAACGTGCCCAGCCTGCTCTCGCTGCCGCTCCTCGGGTGGTGCACGGCGGACGACCCGCTCTACCTGGCGACGCGCGCGCTCGTGCTCAGCCCGGCCAACCCCTACTACTACGCGGGTGCCGCGGCCGCCGGGATCGGCAGCCCGCACACGCCCGCGGGCGCGGTCTGGCCCATCGCCCTGGCGGTCCAGGGGCTCACGGCGACCGAGGACGCCGAGAAGGCACGGCTCCTCGAGCTGCTCGTCCGGACCGACGGGGGGGCCGGACGGATGCACGAGTCGTTCTCCTGCGACGACCCGAGCCGGTACACGCGGCCCTGGTTCTCCTGGGCCGACTCGATGTTCTGCGAGCTCGCCCTCGAGGTCGCCGGGCTCCGGACGTACCGGCGCACGCCGGCCGGTGGCGGGGTGCGGGCATGACCAGCACGGTGGTCCACCGCCGGCCCTCCGCGGCGAGCCGCGGCCAGGCCCGCAGCGGCTGGCTCTTCGTGGCGCTGCCGCTCGCGCTGTTCGTCGTCTTCATCCTGCTGCCGGTGCTCATCTCGCTCGTCCTGAGCCTCACGGACTACGCGATCATCGGCGAGACCACGTGGGTGGGGCTGGACAACTTCCGGCGCATCGTCGACGACCCGTTCTTCTGGGTCGCGCTGCGGAACACGGCCTTCTACACCGCCCTGTACGTCCCCCTCGGCCTCGTCGTCTCCCTGGGGGCGGCCCTCCTCCTCAACCGCGGGGTGCGCATCGCCCGGCTGTTCCGCACCCTGTTCTACATCCCCGTGGTGTCCTCCACCGTGGCCACGGCCGCGATCTGGTTCTGGCTGCTCAACCCGCAGTACGGCCTCGTGAACGCCGGGCTGTCGGTGTTCGGCATCGAGGGGCCGGCCTGGTTGTACGACGCGAAGTGGGCGATGATCGCGATCGTCCTGATGAGCGTGTGGGCCGGGTTCGGCGTCAACATGATCATCTTCCTCGCCGGGCTCCAGGGCGTCCCGGTCGAGCTGGTCGAGGCGGCGAAGCTCGACGGTGCCGGCCCGTGGCGCGTGTTCTTCCACGTCACCCTGCCGTCGCTCGCCCGGACCACCTTCCTCGTGGTCACGCTGCTGATCATCTCGGCCTTCCAGGTCTTCGACCAGGCCTACGTGCTCACCAAGGGCGGTCCCGGGAACTCGACGCTCACCCTCGTCTACTACATCTACGACCGCGGGTTCGGCCGGCTCGAGATGGGCTACGCGGCGGCGCTGTCGTTCGTGCTCTTCGTCGTGATCATCGGGTTCTCGGTCGTCAACGCACGGATCACCAACGCGAAGGCGGTGTCCTGATGAGCGCCGAGGTGCTGCTCCCCGCGATCGAGGCGGGGCCGGACGCCGTCGCCGGGGACCCGTCGGGCGGTCGTCGACGGACCGGTGGTCGCCGGCGCCCACCGACGGCACGTCGGATCGTCGGCACGGCGGCGTGGTACGTCGGAGTGCTCCTCGTGAGCGTCGTCACCGTCATGCCCCTGGTGTGGACCGTCGCGACCTCCCTCAAGCCCGGCAGCGAGATCCTCTCGAACTACCTCCAGCTGCTGCCGGACCGGGCGACCCTCGACAACTACCGGGCCGTCTTCGAGGCCACCCCGTTCGCGCGGTACCTCGTCAACTCGTTCGTCATCGCCGTCGGCGGCACGCTGACCAACGTCGTGCTCGGCAGCATGGCCGGCTACGCCCTCGCCAAGCTGCGCTTCCGCGGGCGCAAGGTGGCGGTCGGGCTGATCCTCGGCTCGATGATGGTGCCCGCCGTCGTCACGATGGTGCCCACCTTCCTCATCCTGAGGTTCTTCCCGCTGGCGGGCGGCAACGACCTGCTCGGCCAGGGCGGGACGGGCTTCATCAACAGCTACGCCGCGGTCCTCGTCCCCTTCGCGGCAGGCCCGTTCGCGCTCTTCTTCATGCGCCAGTTCTTCCTGTCGCTCCCCGACGAGCTCGGAGAGGCGGCACGCATCGACGGCGCCTCGGAGGCCCGCATCTTCTGGCAGATCTACCTCCCGCTGGCCCTCCCCGGCGCCGCCGTGCTCGGCATCCTCACCTTCCAGGCCGGCTGGAACTCGTTCCTCTGGCCGCTCATCGTGCTCAACGACCCGCAGATGATGACCGTCCAGGTGGGCCTCGCGTCCTTCGTCAACGAGTACGAGACGGCGTACGGGCCGCTCATGGCGGGCACCGTCCTCGCGACGCTCCCCGTCCTGCTGATCTTCGTCTACGCCCAGCGCCACATCGTCCAGGGCTTCGCCACCTCCGGCGTCAAGTGACCCCCGCACGTCGACCCGCCGCGGCACCCCCGCGGCGCCACCCCTCACCCAAGGAGATCCGCACATGAGCGCAGTCCGCAGGACCGCCGGCACCGTCGCCGTCGGTCTGGTCGCTGCCCTGTCCCTGATCGGCTGCTCGAGCGGCGCGACCGACACCGCGTCCGGCGAGGGGGGCGGCGACGGCGCGTCCCCCGAGGAGGTCACCTTCTGGGGGTCGTGGTCCGGCGACCAGATCGCCCAGCTGGAGGCGCAGGCCGACGCCTTCAACGAGGCGCAGGACGAGTACGTCGTCACGTACGTGGCGCAGGAGCTCGTCGAGGAGAAGCTCCTCACGGGCCTCGCCTCCGGGCAGGTGCCCGACGTCGTGCTCTGGGACCGCTATCAGACGCCCCTGTACGTGCCCCGGGGCGCGCTCGCCCCGATCGACGAGCTCATCGAGCGGGACGGCGTCGACGTCGGCCAGTTCTACGAGCAGGCGATGGGCGAGATGGTGGTCGACGGCCAGACCTACGGTCTGCCGCTGCTGGTCGACAACCGCTCGCTGTTCTTCAACCCCACCGTCCTGGAGGAGGCGGGCCTCGAGCCGCCGACCACCTGGGACGAGCTGCGGACCGTCGCCCAGCAGGTGACCGAGCGGGAGGGCGGGAGCCTGTCCCGCGCCGGGTTCTCCCTCGGCGACCCGGGACTGTTCAACATGTGGCTCCGCCAGGCCGGCGGGTCGATGTTCAGCGAGGACGGCACGACGACCGCCTTCAACAGCCCGGAAGGGCTCGAGGTGCTGGCCTTCTGGCAGAGCATCCTGGACGACGGCAGCTTCGAGCTCGGGTTCGGCGAGGGCGTCGACGCGTTCGCCGAGGGCGACCTCGTCATGAAGTACGACGGCCCCTGGGCGCTGTCCGGGCTCGACGCCGCGGGCGTCGACTACGGCATCGTCGAGCCGGTCGCCGGCCCGGACGGGGACAAGGCGGCGGGCATGGGCGGGTTCGGGCTCGTGATCCCGGAGGGCGCGCCGAACCCCGAGGGCGCGTGGGAGTTCATCACGTGGTGGACGACGCAGCCCGAGAACGGCGTCGCCTTCGCCGAGATCTCGGGGTGGATCCCCGCCAACGTCGAGGCCGCCAACGACCCGTACTTCACCGACGACCCCCGGTACGCGGCGTTCATCGCCGCCATGGACTACGCCGAGGTGCGCTCGAGCACGGCCGGTGCGTCCGACGTCGAGGGCAAGGCGCTGATCCCGGCGCTCGAGCGGTTCATGTCCGGCGACCTCAGCGCGGAGGCGGCGCTCGCCGAGGCGCAGGAGCTCGGGGACCAGATCCTCGCCGACAACCGCTGACCCGCCGAGCCCGCTGAGCACGATGCCGCGGTGGGGGCCCCGCCCGGGGCCCCCCCCCGGCCCCCCAACCGCCCCCCGGCCGGCGCCCCCCCCCACCAGGGCCCGGATTCCCCCCCC
>CAUQTR010000029.1:0-10966 GCA_963521045.1 uncultured Actinotalea sp. | reverse complement strand
GGGCGGCCGGACGTGGTCGCCGACGGACGGCGTCGTGCCGGGCGCACCGCCGTTCCTCGTCGTGCACGGGGCGCGCGACTCGCTCGTCGTGGCCGGTGACGCGCGGCGGTTCGTCGAGCGGCTGCGCGCCGTCTCCCGCGCCCCGGTGGTCCACGTCGAGCTGCCCGGCGCCCAGCACGGCTTCGACATGCTGCGGTCGTTCCGCTTCGAGGCGGTCGTCGACGGCGTCGAGGTGTTCCTCGCGCACGTGGTCGGTGGCCCCGCGACGGAACCGCCCGCGTCCCCGGCGGCCGGCGTCACGCCTGCGGCGAACAGGCGGGCCGGGGGGCCACCCCGCGGCTAGCCTTGCAGGACGCCGTCGCAAGGAGTGCCAGATGTTCGAGAGATTCACGGACCGAGCCCGCCGTGTTGTCGTCCTCGCCCAGGAAGAGGCGCGGATGCTCAACCACAACTACATCGGGACCGAGCACATCCTGCTCGGCCTCATCCACGAGGGTGAGGGTGTCGCAGCGAAGGCGCTCGAGTCGCTCGGCATCTCGCTCGACGCCGTGCGCCAGCAGGTGCAGGAGATCATCGGCGAGGGCCACCAGGCGCCGTCGGGCCACATCCCCTTCACCCCCCGCGCGAAGAAGGTGCTGGAGCTGTCGCTGCGCGAGGCGCTGCAGCTCGGCCACAACTACATCGGGACCGAGCACATCCTGCTCGGCCTCATCCGCGAGGGTGAGGGTGTCGCCGCGCAGGTGCTCAACAAGCTGGGCGCCGACCTCAACCGCGTGCGTCAGCAGGTCATCCAGCTGCTCTCGGGCTACCAGGGCAAGGAGCCGGTCTCGGCCGGCGGCCCCGCCGAGGGTCAGCCGTCGGGCTCCGCGGTGCTCGACCAGTTCGGTCGCAACCTCACGCAGGCGGCGCGCGAGGGCAAGCTCGACCCGGTCATCGGCCGGGACAAGGAGATCGAGCGCGTCATGCAGGTGCTGTCGCGCCGCACCAAGAACAACCCCGTCCTCATCGGCGAGCCGGGCGTCGGCAAGACCGCCGTCGTGGAGGGCCTGGCGCAGGACATCGTGCGCGGGGACGTCCCCGAGACGCTCAAGGACAAGCAGCTCTACACGCTCGACCTGGGTGCCCTCGTGGCCGGCTCCCGCTACCGCGGCGACTTCGAGGAGCGCCTGAAGAAGGTGCTCAAGGAGATCCGCACGCGCGGCGACATCATCCTGTTCATCGACGAGATCCACACCCTCGTCGGTGCGGGCGCCGCCGAGGGCGCGATCGACGCCGCGAGCATCCTCAAGCCGATGCTCGCGCGCGGCGAGCTCCAGACCATCGGGGCGACCACGCTCGAGGAGTACCGCAAGCACGTCGAGAAGGACGCCGCGCTCGAGCGCCGCTTCCAGCCGATCCAGGTCGCCGAGCCCACGCTCACGCACGCGATCGAGATCCTCAAGGGCCTGCGGGACCGCTACGAGGCGCACCACCGCGTCTCGATCACCGACAGCGCGCTCGTCGCCGCCGCGACGCTCGCCGACCGGTACGTCAACGACCGGTTCCTGCCGGACAAGGCGATCGACCTGATCGACGAGGCCGGCGCCCGCCTGCGGATCCGTCGCATGACGGCGCCGCCGGAGCTGCGCGACCTCGACGAGAAGATCGCCGACGCGCGCCGCGACAAGGAGTCGGCGATCGACGAGCAGGACTTCGAGAAGGCCGCACGCCTGCGCGACGTCGAGAAGCAGCTCGGGCTCCAGCGCGCCGAGAAGGAGAAGGCGTGGAAGTCCGGCGACCTCGACACGGTCGCGGAGGTGGACGAGGAGCTGATCGCCGAGGTGCTGGCGCTGGCCACGGGCATCCCGGTGTTCAAGCTCACCGAGGAGGAGTCCAGCCGCCTGCTCCACATGGAGGAGGAGCTCGGCAAGCGGGTCATCGGCCAGGAGGAGGCCGTCAAGGCGCTCGCCCAGGCGATCCGCCGCACGCGCGCGGGCCTCAAGGACCCGAAGCGCCCCGGCGGCTCGTTCATCTTCGCCGGCCCCACGGGCGTCGGGAAGACCGAGCTCGCCAAGACGCTCGCGGAGTTCCTCTTCGGCGACGAGGACGCACTCATCCAGCTCGACATGAGCGAGTTCTCGGAGAAGCACACGGTGTCGCGCCTCTTCGGCTCGCCTCCTGGCTACGTCGGGTACGACGAGGGCGGTCAGCTCACGGAGAAGGTGCGCCGCCGGCCGTTCTCGGTGGTCCTCTTCGACGAGGTCGAGAAGGCCCACGCGGACATCTTCAACTCGCTGCTCCAGATCCTCGAGGACGGTCGCCTGACCGACTCGCAGGGCCGGGTGGTCGACTTCAAGAACACCGTGATCATCATGACGACCAACCTCGGCACGCGGGACATCGCCAAGGGGCTGCAGACCGGCTTCCAGGCCGGCGGCGACCTCTCGACGTCCTACGAGCGGATGAAGGCGAAGGTCGGGGACGAGCTCAAGCAGCACTTCCGGCCCGAGTTCCTCAACCGCGTCGACGACGTCGTCGTCTTCCCGCAGCTGTCGCAGGACGAGATCATCAAGATCGTCGACCTGATGATCGCCAAGCTCGAGAAGCGCCTGCGCGACAAGGACATGGGGCTCACGCTCACGCCCGCCGCCAAGCAGCTGCTCGCCGAGAAGGGCTACGACCCGGTCCTCGGCGCCCGGCCGCTGCGCCGTGCGATCCAGCGGGAGATCGAGGACAACCTGTCCGAGAAGATCCTCTTCGGGGAGCTGCGCGCCGGTCAGACGGTGGTCGTGGACGCCCAGGGCGAGGGTCTGCTCGGGGAGTTCATCTTCAGCGGCATCGGCAAGGAGGGCGCGATCCAGGACGACGTCGAGCCCGTGGGTGTCGCCGTCTCGTCGATGCCTCCGCTGACGACGACGGACGAGGGTCAGGCCTCCTGACCTCCACCGCCTGACGAGCAGCTCCGCCAGACGAACGACGCCCCGCCCGGTGATCCGGGCGGGGCGTCGTCGTGCGTGCGGCTGCTCGTCGCCGCGGCCACCCCGGGTGGGTGGTCGCGGGCGTCGCTCACTCCTGCGTGATCGGGAAGAGCGTCTCGTCGTCCTTGTAGACCTCGGCCGCGTTCTCCTGCGTGACGATGACCGGGGTCAGCAGGTAGGACGGGACGACCTTGACCCCGTTGTCGTAGGACTCGGTGTCGTTGATCTCCGGCTCCTCGCCCTGCTGGAGGAGCTGGATCTCCTTGATGGTCTGCGCGACCAGCTCCCGCGTGTCCTTGTAGATCGTCGAGTACTGCTCGCCGGCGACGATCGACCGCACCGACTCGACCTCGGAGTCCTGACCGGTGACGACGGGCGTCGGCTTGCCGGCCTGTGCCACGGCGGTCATCGCCGCACGGCCCAGCGTGTCGTTGGGTGACAGCACGCCGTGCAGCTCGGTCGAGGCGTAGGAGCCCGCGAGGACCGTGTCCATGCGCCGCTGCGCGTTCTCGGCCTTCCAACCCTGCGTCGCGACCTGCTCGAACGTGGTCTGACCCGACACGACGACCAGGGTGCCGTCGTCGATCTTCGGCTGCAGGACGCTCATCGCGCCCTCGAAGAACGGCGTCGCGTTGGCGTCGTCGGGCGACCCGGCGAGGAGCTCGATGTTGTACGGGCCCTCACCCATCCGCGCGGCGAGGCCCTCGAGGAGCGCCTCACCCTGCAGGACGCCGACCTGGTAGTTGTCGAACGCGACGTACATGTCGACGGCCTCGGTGTTCTTCACCAGGCGGTCGTACGCGATGATCTTGATGCCGTCGGCGGCGGCCGCCTCGAGCTGCGAGCCGAGCTGGGACCCGTCGATGGCGCCGACGACGATGACGTCCGCACCCTGTTCGATCATGGCCTGGATCTGGTTCTGCTGCTCCGTCACGCCGCTGTTGGCGAACTGCACGAGCGGGGTGAAGCCGGCCTCCTCGAGGCCGTCGTTGAACAGGCCCTCCGCGAGCACCCAGTTCTCCGAGGTCTTCTGGGGAAGGGCGACGCCGATCGTCGCGTCCTCCGCGAAGCCGGTGGTCTCCTCGTCGGTCGTCCCGTCCGTCCCCGGCGCCTCTTCGCCGCCTCGCTCGGTCGAGCAACCTCCGAGGAGCAGTGCTCCGATCGTTCCCGTCGCGACGAGCGCGTACGTCAACTTCCTCATCGTCCGGCCTCTCCTTGTGGTGGGTGCACCTGTGGTGCGGTACAGATCACGGCGCCTCGCACCGCATCGGGCAGGGGCGTGGCGCTGACGCGGTCGTCAGCTCTTGGTGAGGGGCTCACCCGCGGTCTCGCTCTGGGCGACCGCGGTCTCCGGGGCGGCCTCGACGAGGGCGTCGCGGCGGCGGCCCTGCATGAGGAGCCCGATGATCGAGGGCTTGCCCTGGATCTTGTTGTAGACGTCGAACGCGACGGCGGCCAGGAGCACCAAGCCCTTGATCATCTGCGTGCGGTCCGAGCCGACGCCCATGAGCTGCAGGCCGTTGTTGAGCACGGCCATGACGAGACCGCCGATCATCGACCCCGTGACGGTCCCGACCCCGCCCGAGACGGCGGCGCCGCCGATGAACACGGCGGCGATCGCGTCGAGCTCCCAGTTCGTGCCGTCGAACGGGCCCGAGGCCGTCGAGCGGCCGATGAAGACGACGCCCGCGAGCGCCGCGAGCAGCGACATGTTCATCATGACGAAGAAGTTGGTGCGACGGATGTTGACGCCGGAGAGCGCCGCGGCCGCGCGGTTGCCGCCCACGGCGTAGACGTGGCGGCCCGTGATGGTGCGGTTGGAGACGAACGCGTAGACGAGCACCAGCACGACGAGGATCACGCCCGCGACGGGGAACGACGTGCCGACGCGACCGCTGCCGAAGAGGAAGGTGAGGTAGCCGATGACCGCGGCGAGCAGGACGATGCGGGTCACGGTCGCCCACATCGGCGTCGCCTCGCCGCCCAGGCGGCGCTCCGAGGCGCGACGCCGGGCCTCGCCCCAGATCAGGGCGGCGATCCCGAGGATGCCCAGCAGCAGCGTCGAGTTGTTGAGACCCGTCGCCGGGCCCCACTCGGGCAGGTAGCCGGCGCCGAGGTACCGGATCTCCTCCGGCACGGGGATGCTGTTCGACTTGCCGATGTACTGGTTGGCGCCGCGGAAGAACATCATGCCCGCGAGCGTCGTGATGAAGCCCGGGATGCCGATGTAGGCGACCCAGAAGCCCTGCCAGGCGCCGATCAGCGCCCCGACCGCCAGGCCGAGCAGCACGCCCAGCCACCACGGGATGCCCCAGTCGCGGATCGCCAGGGCGACGACGATGCCCACGACCGCCGCCACGGAGCCGACCGACAGGTCGATGTGCCCGGCGATGATGACGAGCACCATGCCGATCGCCAGGATCAGCACGTAGGAGTTGCCGTTGATGATGTTCTGGGCGTTGGTCGGCGTCAGGACCTTGCCGCCCGTGGCGACCTGGAAGATCACCACGAGCACCGCGAGGGCGAAGATCATGCCGAACTGGCGCGCCCCACCGCTGAAGATCTGTCCCAGTGACTTCATCGTCGCTTCTCGTTCCTTGTCGTGTGCGGCCTGGTCGGCCCGGGCACGGGTGGTCTCAGTCCTGCGGGGTGGTGACGGATGCGGCGCCGGTCATGAGGCGCATGAGGTTCTCCTGGTCGGCCTCGCCCCGGTCCAGGACGCCCGTGACCGAGCCCTCGAAGATCGTGTAGATGCGGTCGCACAGCCCGAGCAGCTCGGGGAGCTCCGACGAGATGACCACGACGCCCTTGCCCGCCTCGGCGAGCTTCTGCACGAGGCCGTAGATCTCGTACTTCGCGCCGACGTCGATGCCGCGCGTCGGCTCGTCGAGGATCAGCAGGTCGGGCTCCGGGAACATCCACTTGCCCAGCAGCACCTTCTGCTGGTTGCCGCCGGAGAGCTTCACGACGCCCTCGCGCACCGAGCGCGCCTTGATGCCCAGTCGGGTCCGGTACCCCTCTGCGGCCAGGTGGGCGCCGTCGGGGTCGATGACACCGCGCCGCGTGACCTTGCGCAGGTCGGCCGCGACGATGGTGTCGGCGATGGTGTCGAGGAGGTTGAGCCCGAGCGCCTTGCGGTCCTCCGGCAGGTAGGCGATCTTCTGGTCGATCGCCTGCTGCACGGTGTGCAGGCGTACCGGCCGGCCGTTCATGACGATCTGGCCGCGGACGTAGCGCCCGTAGGAGCGGCCGAAGATCGAGCGGGCCAGCTCGGTGCGGCCGGCGCCCATGATCCCCGCGAACCCGACGATCTCTCCCCGCCGCACGTGGAAGCTCGAGCCCTTGCACACGTACCGGCCGGGGACCTGCGGGTGCTCGACGGTCCAGTCCTTGACCTCGAAGAACGTCTCCCCGATGCGCGGGGTGTGGTCCGGGAACCGGGACTCGAGCGAACGGCCCACCATGCCGCGGATGATCCGGTCCTCGTCGACCTCGCCGCGGGCGGCGTCGAGCGTCTCGACCGAACGGCCGTCGCGGATGATGGTGATGGAGTCCGCGATTGCTGCGATCTCGTTGAGCTTGTGGCTGATCATGATGCTCGTCATGCCCTTGGCGCGCAGGCCGCGCAGGAGGTCGAGCAGGTGCTCCGAGTCCTCCTCGTTGAGGGCCGAGGTCGGCTCGTCGAGGATGAGCAGGCGCACGTCCTTGGCCAGGGCGCGGGCGATCTCGACGAGCTGCTGCTTGCCGACGCCGATGTTCTTGACCTGCTCGTCCGGGGACTCGACCAGCCCGACCCGCGCCATGAGCTCGGCCGCGCGGACGCGAGCCGCATCCCAGTCGATCCCGAGCCCGCTCTTCACCTCGTTGCCGAGGAAGATGTTCTCCGCGATCGACAGCTCGGGGATGAGCGCGAGCTCCTGGTGGATGATGACGATGCCGGCGTGCTCGCTCGAGCGGATGGTGCTGAAGCGCACCTCGGCGCCCTCGTAGACGACCTCACCCTCGTACGTGCCGTGCGGGTACACGCCCGACAGCACCTTCATGAGCGTGGACTTGCCCGCGCCGTTCTCGCCGCAGATCGCGTGGATCTCGCCGGCCGTGACGGTGAGGCTGACGCCGTCGAGCGCCCGGACGCCCGGGAACGTCTTGACGATGTCCCTCATCTCGAGGAGCACGGGGCCCTGGGTCATGTCCTGCTCACCTCTCGTGCGACGGTGCACCGGGCGGCGGCTGCGTCGCCGCGCCCGCCGCCGAACGTAGGGACCGGACGTCGTTGAGGTCAACTATTGAACCCAACGGGCCGCGATCGTTACACGAACGTGACGACAACGGGCCAGATGTCCGGTTCTGCACGTGGGCAGGGCGATCATGGCGCCAACCGCAAAACTCAAGCGTGGCCGGACGAGGCGCCTCAGCGGGTGCGGACGGCCGTCCTCGCACCCGGTGCCCGGGTGATCGCAGCCACGAGCTCCTCCTGCGTGGTCCACGCGGCGTCGAACGAGCCGTTGTTGCGCCCGTGGCGGAGCACCTCGACGCGGTCGGCGACCGCGAGCACGTCGGACAGGTCGTGGCTGATCAGCACGACCCCGAGACCCATGTCCCGCAGGCGGCCGATGAGCGTGAGGACCTCGGCGGTCTGCACGACCGACAACGACGCCGTCGGCTCGTCGAGGACGACGACCCGTGGCCCGCTGGTCAGTGCGCGCGCGATCGCGACCGCCTGCCGCTGACCGGTGGACAGCTCGCCGACCGGGCGGCGCACCGACGTGACCCCCGAGGTGAGGCCGCCGAGGATCGCGCGCGCCTCGACGACCATGCGCTCCTCGTCGAGCGGGCCGCCGGCCCGGACCCGCAGCTCGCGGCCCAGGAAGATGTTCGCGACGACGCTGAGGTTGTCGCACAGCGCCGGGTCCTGGAAGACCGTCGCGATGCCGACGGCCGTGGCGGCCGCGGGCGACGCCAGCATGAGCTGCCGTCCGTCGAGCTCGATGAAGCCGGCGTCGGGCTGGAGGGCCCCGGAGATCACCTTGGCGAGCGTCGACTTGCCCGCACCGTTGTCACCCACGAGCGCGACGACCTCGCGGGCGCGCACGTCCAGGTCGATCCCGGCCAGCGCCTCGACGGGGCCGAACCGCTTGCTGATCTGCCGCAACGACAGCACCGGTGCTGTCGCGCCGGGGGGAGCGCTCACCGCACCGAGCCTCCACCCCGCCGCCGCCCCCGGCAAGTCCCCCACCCGATCGGCTGGTCCGCTCACGGCGTGTCCCCGATCTCGACGACGGGCGGCAGGTCCGTGTGCTCGAGCACGAGCATGACGGCCCCCATGACCTCCGCGCGCGCGCCCAGCTCGGCCGCGACGACCTCGAGCGGGGCCACGTGGTTGAGCAGCACGCGGCGCCGGATGACCTCGCGCATGGGCCCGACGAGCAGCTCACCCGTCTGCGCCAGCTCGCCGCCGACGACGACGCACTGCGGGTTGACCCCCACCGCGAGCCCGGCGACGGCACCGCCGATGAGTCGCCCCGCGTCCTCGACGACCTGGCGGCAGCCCGGGTCCCCGCTCGTGGCGAGCGCGACGAGGTCCTGGAGCGTGAGGTTGCCGCGGCTGGCCCGCAGCGAGCCGAGCAGCGCCTGGACACCGACGGCGGTGTTGAGGCAGCCGCGGCTGCCGCACTGGCAGATGTCCCCCGCGGGGTCCACCTGGACGTGCCCGATCTCGCCGGCCGTCCCGGCGAAGCCCTGGTGCACACGCTCACCGATGACGACGCCGGCCCCGACCCCGTAGGACACCCGGACGTACACCGAGTCGCGGTAGACCCGGGCCGCGCCCAGCCGGCTCTCCGCGAGCGCGCCGAGGTTCGCGTCGTTGTCGACGAAGACCGGCCGCCCGAGGCGCTTCTCCATGACGTGCGTGACGGCGACGTCGTCCCAGCCGCGCATGATCCCCGGCACGGAGATCGTGCCCGTGGCGGTGTCGATCGGCGCCGGCAGCCCGATCCCCACGCCGAGCACCTCGTCGTGCGACGACCCGACCCGGTCGAGCAGCTCGACCAGCAGCAGCGCGGCTCGGTCGAGGCTCGTGTCGACCCGGTGCTCGTACGGCAGCGGCAGGATCTGCTCGGCGAGCACCTCGTGGCGCACGTCGGCGACCGCCACGTGCATGTGCCGCAGACCGATGTGCACGCCGACGGCGACGCCGGTGCGGTGCGCGAGGGTGACGAGCTGGGCGCGGCGCCCCGAACGGGTCGTGGTGCGCACGTCGACCAGCCCGGCGTCGGAGTGCTCCCGGACGATGTTCGAGACGGTCGCGGGGGACAGGCCGGTGGCGGTCGCGAGCTCGACCTGCGTCAGGCCGCCGTGGCGGTGCAGCGCCGCGATCACGGCGGCACGGTTCGCCTCCCGCAGGGCGGACTGCGAGCCGACCATCGCCGTCGTCCTCCTGTGCCGTGCCCGCGCCCCGCGTGCGCCGGATGCCGCGGACGATACAACCACGGGTGCGCGCGCTCCTCCTCGAGGAGGAGCGCGGCCCGCCCGACGTCTCGTCCGCAGGCAGGTGCCGGTGCCCTGTCCCGCCTTCGTAGCGTCGGCGACGGACGGGCCACGCGACCGTGGCGCCGCCCGCCGACGACGGGAGAGACGATGATCCAGGTGGAGGCGCTGACGAAGCGCTACGGGCCGACGACCGCCGTGGACGGGCTGACGTTCACGGCGCACCCGGGGACCGTGACCGGATTCCTCGGCCCGAACGGCGCCGGCAAGTCGACGACGATGCGGTTGATCGTCGGCCTCGAGCGCCCGACCTCCGGCAGCGCCACCGTCGACGGGCAGCGGTACGCGGATCTCGCCGCACCGCTGCGTGCGGTGGGCGCGATGCTCGACGCACGGTCCGTGCACCCCGGCCGGAGCGCGGCGAAGCACCTGCTGGCGCTCGCGCAGACGCACGGCATCGGCCGGGCGCGCGTCGCCGAGGTGATCGCGATGACGGGCCTCGAGCCGGTCGCCCGGCGTCGGGCGGGGACCTTCTCGCTCGGCATGGGCCAGCGCCTGGGTATCGCCGGGGCGCTCCTCGGGGACCCGGCGACGCTGGTGCTCGACGAGCCGGTCAACGGCCTCGACCCCGACGGCGTCCTGTGGGTCCGCGGGCTGGTGCGCGCGCTCGCGGCCGAGGGCCGGACCGTCCTGCTCTCCTCGCACCTCATGCACGAGCTCGCGCTGTGCGCGGACCGCGTCGTGATCATCGGCCGGGGCCGCCTGCTCGCGGACGCGTCCTTGCCGGAGATCGTCGAGCGCTCCGAGCGGGCGGGGACGGTGCGGGTCCGGACGACGGGTCCGGAGGTGCTCGCGCGGGCGCTGCGCGAGGCGGGCGCGGACGTGGTGCCGCACGAGCCCGGCGTGCTCCACGTGCGGGGCACCTCCGTCGACGAGGTCGGCGCGCTCGCCGGTCGGTGCGGCGTCACGCTGCTCGGTCTCACGACCGAGGGTGGCTCGCTCGAGGACGCGTACCTGCAGCTGACCGCCGACGACGTCGAGTACCGCGCCGGCGCTGCGGACCGGACCGCCCCCCTCTCTCCCGCGGGGGGTGCGCGATGAGCGCCGCACTCGTCGCGCGCTCGTCGGGCGCCGTGCGCGACCCGGCGCGACCGGGACCCACCTTCGCGCGCGTCCTCGCCGCGGAGTGGACCAAGCTCACCAGCCTGCGGTCCGGCGCCGCCGCCGCCGCCGTGACCGTGGCGGTCTCCGGTGGCTTCACGTACCTCGCGGCGAGCGCCTCGTCCGGGGACCCGGGCTTCCAGCCGCTCGGCTCGCTCACGTCGGCGCTGCCGCTCACCCAGGTCCCGCTCCTCGTCCTGGGAGTCCTCGTGGGGACGGGGGAGTTCAGCACCGGCACGTTCCGCAGCACCTTCACGGCGGTCCCCCGGCGTCTGCCCGTGCTCGCCGCGCAGGCCGTCCTCACCGCCGGCTTCGCGCTCCTGGTGGCCGTGCCGGCCGTCGCGGCCGCGGTGCTCGCG
>CAUQTR010000028.1:0-10973 GCA_963521045.1 uncultured Actinotalea sp. | reverse complement strand
GGGGTGACGTGGCGCGCACCCTCGAGCCGCACGGGCTCGCGCTGACCGCGGGCGACTACGGGGGCGTCGGGGTCGGCGGGCTCGCGACCGCGGGCGGCATCGGCTGGTTCGCCCGTGCGCACGGCCTGACGATCGACCACCTCCGGTCCGTCGACGTCGTCACGGCCGACGGCGAGCTCGTCCGCGCGAGCGCCGGGGAGAACCCGGACCTGTTCTGGGCGATGCGCGGCGCCGGCGGCAACTTCGGCGTCGCCGTGTCCTTCGAGCTCGAGCCCCACGCCGTGGCGCCGCAGGTCGGGTTCGCGATGCTCGTCTTCGCCCCCGACGACGTCGCAGCGTTCCTGCAGGGCTGGGGCACGACGCTCGAGGCCGCGCACCGGAGCGTGACGGGGACGCTCATGATGAGTTCGGGCCCGCCCGGGGAGCCGGTCGCTGTGCAGGCGCTCCTCGTCGTCGACTCCGACGACGCGGACGTCGTCGTCGACCGCCTCCAGCCCTTCGCGGAGCTCGCGCCGCTCGCGAGCCAGTCCGCCCGGCTCATGCCCTACGCCGGCCTCCTGACGGTGCCGCCCGGGGGCGAGACGCAGCACGGCCACGGCGATTCACACGCCCACTCGGCGCTCGTGCGACACCTCTCGGCCGACGTCGCCCGCGGTCTGGCGGACCTGCTGTCGTCGAGCCGGCCGTTCGTCCTCGCGGTGCGGTCCGCCGGGGGTGCGGTCGCCGACACCCCGGCGGACGCGACCGCCTACGCCTGGCGCGACGCCAACTTCTCCGTCGCGACGATCGGCGGGCGGTCTGCCGACCTCGACGCGCGCTGGGAGCGGCTCCTCCCGCTCTTCGACGGGATGTACCTCAGCTTCGAGACGGACACCGGCCCGGAGGTGGTCGCCCGCGCCTTCCCGCCGGCACACCTGCGCCGGCTCCGCGGGCTCAAGCGGCAGTGGGACCCCGACGGGCTGTTCCGGGACAACTTCTTCATCGACCCGGCGGGGGCGCCGGACGGCACGGGACGCGGCGGCGGCGCGCTCTGACTGCCGCACCGGGCTCCCGGAGCCCGGACGAGAAGGAGGCCCGCACCCCGGCCGGAGACGATCGTCCGGAGGGTGCGGGCCTCGTTCGTACGGGGTGGCTAACGGGACTTGAACCCGCGACCCCCTGGACCACAACCAGGTGCTCTACCAACTGAGCTATAGCCACCACGGCCTCGCCACCGACGCCGCAGGGGCGGGTCACGAACCGGCGAGAAGTCTACACAGTCGGTGCGGGTGCTCCGGGCACGCGCTCGAGGATCGCGGACGCGAAGCGCTCGACAGCTCCCTCGGCCAGGCTCACGAACAGCGACGGCTCCACCGCCTCGAGCTCCATGAGGACCGGCTGGTCGTCGTCCCCGCTGACGAGGTCGACCCGGGCGTAGAGGAACGGCTCCACGTGCGCGTCCGTGGTGCCGGCCCCCTGGAGCAGGCCGGCGGCCGTCGTGATGACCTTCCGTGCCATCTCCAGCTCGACCTCGGAGGCGTCGATGGGGCTCATCTTCTCCTCCTTGTACAGGCCCGTGCCGCCGGTGTCGGGGCCGGTGAGCATCGCGCCCTTGCGCACGCTGTGCGAGTACTCCCCCGAGATGAAGATGTGCGCACGCTCACCGACCGTGTCGACGCTGGTGAGGTACCGCTGCACCATGACGGTCCGGCCCGCCTCGAGCAGGCGGCGGGCGTGGGAGATCGCGAGCCCGCGTGAGCCCGCGTCGATGGCCGTGTACCGCCCCGTGTCGACCGAGCCCGCCGAGACGGCGGGCTTGATGACGAAGTCGCCGTGCGCCGGGAAGCGGGTGTGCAGCGCACGGGAGGACAGGTGTCGCTCGGGCTCGAGCCACATCGTCGGGACGATCGGCACCCCGGCCCGCTCGAGCTCGGCGAGGTAGTGCTTGTCGGTGTTCCACCGCACCACCGAGGCCGGGTTGACGAGGGTCGACACGGCCTCGACCCGCTCCGCCCAGTCGACGAACTCCGCCCGCCGGGTGGCGTAGTCCCAGGTCGAGCGGATGACGACGAGGTCGTAGCCGGCCCAGTCGATCGCGGGGTCGTCCCAGACCGCGGCCTGGACGTCCACCCCCCGGTTCTGGAGCTCACCCAGCAGCGGGCTCTCCTCGGCGTCGAGAGTGGGCAGCGCGGCGCAGGTGGCAAGGGCGATCTTCACGCCGCCACTGTACGGCCGGCTCACCGGGGACCACGCTGAGAGCGCTGCCGCAATGCCAAGTACGTCCCGGTGCGGTTCGATACGTGCAGAGGGATGGTGCAGGAGAAGGGACGGCCATGGCCGAAGCACAGACGGAGGAGCCCGCGACGTCCGGGATGGAGCTCGTGGCCGAACCGGAGCGCTCGCTCGTGCGTGCCTGGGGTGAGATCGACCTCTCCGTGCGCCGGACCGTCGGCGAGATGTGTGCTGACGTCGCCGAGCGGGCGCTCCCGGTCGTCATCGACGCCCGGGAGGTCACCTTCATCGACTCCACCGGCATGTCGATCCTCGTCCGCCTCGCGCGCGACGCCGAGGCCGGCGGCTACCCCGTGCGGCTCGACCACGCGCCGTGGATGCTCCGCGAGCTGCTCACGATCACGGGGGTGGACCAGCTCCTTCCCCTGGGCGAGCCGGCGCGGGAGGACTAGGACCGTCGACCGTCGAGGCGGCGGAGGCTTCCCACCACCCAGAACCCGCGCGACGACAGGGTCTCGGGTGACTGCCACCACACATCGGGCGGTCGTGTCGTCGAACGGCGACATCGACTAGGGTCGTCGAGAGCCGATGGGAGGTGAACGTCATGAGCGCGGCACGCAACGCCAACGACGCGGGAGCCGCGATCCGGGCAGCTCGACGCGCCCGCGGGCTCACCCAAGCGCAGCTCGCCGACTGCGCAGGTGTGGGCCGCCAGTGGCTCGTCGCCCTGGAGAAGGGGCACGACCGCGCTGAGCTCGGCAAGGTCATCTCCGTGATGGGCGCCCTGGGCCTGACGCTCACCGCCCGCGAGGACACCCCCGCGCCAGCCGACCGCACCTGGTTGACCGCGTCCGACGCCGCCGGCGCGATCCGGGAAGAACTCGAGCGGTCCGACATCGACTTCGCACTGAGGCTCCTCGGGCGCGCCCTGCACGAGTTCGGGCAGCTGACCGATCCCGCCGAGCAGGCGGCGTTCCTGGCTGAGCCGGCCAGCACCGGCGACCTCCGGTGGGACACGCTGCTGGCCGCCACCGTCCGACGCGCGTGCCGCCGTGCAGGGATCCGAGCGCCCGAGTGGACGCGCACCCCACCGTTGATGTCGTGGTGGTTCCCGATCTACGACCCGGTCCTGACGGCGCGCACCATGCAGCGCACCCCGGTGGACCTGTCCTCCAAGGGCATCTGGCTCGATGAGCGTGCCCTGCAGGTCGTCTGATGGCCGGGCCGCGCCGCGAGCTCACCGCCGACGAGGTCCGTGAGCTGCTTGGCGAGCTCGGTCGACGGTTGAGCGCCAAGGGGGTCGCCGCGACCATCTACATCGTGGGTGGCGCGGCGATCGCCCTGGAGATGGATGCCCGGCGGCTCACCGCTGACGTCGACGCGATCTTCCACCCGGAGACCACGGTCAGGGAGGAGGCGGAGAAGCTCGCCGCCGAGCGGGGCCTGCCGAAGGACTGGCTGAACAGCTCCGTCCCCGGCTTCATCCCCGGTGGCGATGACGACGCGGTCCCGCTCGAGCTCGACGGGATCGCCGTGACGACCGCGTCCCCGGAGCACCTCCTCGCGATGAAGATGGCGTCCTACCGGCCAGGTAGAGACCAGTCCGACCTGGAGCTGCTGTTCGACCGCATCGGAATCACCGACCCGGGACAGGCCGCGGATATCGCCTTGTCAGTGTACGGGGAGTACAGCGTGGTGCTGCCCGATCGTGACGAGCTGATCCTGTCCGCACAGGCGATCCTCGACCGGCGCCGGCCGGCCAAGCGCCAGGCGCCGCAGCGTGGGTCCCAGGGCCGCAAGGCACGCGGGACACCTGCAGGTGGCCGGTTCGATGTCACCGCCCGCCACGAATCCGCCGTCGAGCTTCCCTGACCTTCGCCCCTGGGGACTCAGCCTCGATCCACCGGTCCACTTCGGGTGAGGGTCTGATCGAGCCTGGGCTGTGTCGTTTCGTCCGCAGCCGAGCTAAAGGTCCTCAGGCCGGGGAGGCAGAGGGCGGCCTACCGGGGCGAGGAGGGCATGCACGCTGACCAGCTCGTCCGGAACGACGGCAAGAAGGTCGGCGATGTCGTCGGTGACGTATTTCAGGCCAACGAAAGTGCGGCGGTAGCCGTCAGGCCGCAACGACTCACCAACGTAAATCAAGAGGCCCTGTTCCTCGGCCGTGCGGACCGCGGCGTCCCTTTGGTCGAAGATCCGTCTGTCCCATCGGCTCGGGACGACCTCCAGATGCTCGCCCAGGATGGGGTACAGGATTCGAGTCGCACGCTCGACGTCGTGTGCGGCGTACACGTGTCTGCGAGGAGGCACTTCGAGCCGCGAAACCAAAGTGCCGTCATTCCACAGATCGAGTTCCGCTTCACGGAGCTCTTGCTTGTGGTCTCCGTGAAGGGGAGCAGCCGGCAGGCGCACAGGGGGCGTGGAGTCGGCTCGGGTGACGATGCCCGGCGGCGGGGCTACCGCAGCGGATCCGACTTGGTCGGTGTCCAGAACAGCGCCGTCCCACGTCCCGGTGACCGCGATTCGTCGCCCTTCTAGTCGCGGCCAGTCGTGGGCCTCTTCGCTCACGGCGACCACGAAGGGCTCTTCCGGGCGGAGCCCGGGGTCGCCGAGAACCCGACTGACCAGGTCCTCGACGACCCCGTACCCGCGGGTGAGCCGGGCGACCGTACCGGTCACCTCGGCCTGCGAGCCGGCCCGCACCACCCACGGGCGAAGGTCCACAACGTCAGCAGGCAAGCGCGAGCGAGTCGGGGTTCGGGCGGTCACCAGCAACAGCGCTGGGGGTCGAGGACGGATCGGCGACCAGCGGTCCGCCCGGGTTGTTGACGTACCTCACCTGCAGGCGAATGACCGTTCCGCACATGTTGGGCACCGCCCCGCTGTTGCAGCGCACCGAGTGGATCGCCCCGTGGTGGGTGCCACCGTACTCGGACAGGACCACTCGCCCGCGAGCCTGGCACGTCGCGAGACTGGTGAAGGGCCACTCGTAGGTCGTCCAGGGCGTGATCGTGGCGGCGGCAGTTGAGACCTGTGTCGTTGACGAGGCGCGCAAGGAGCCGTCGTCGCTGGCGCTGGCAGCGCTGGCGGGCGCAGCCCCCAACGTGAGTAGAAGGGCGGTGCCGAGCGCGGCAGCTCGACGAGACACGACACGTCGCATCGAACTCTCCGGGAAGGTGTGACGGGTGGCACCCTGGACCAGGTGCTCGGCATACCCAACCATGTCACTGTTGAGGCCGACAAGAGTCATTGTGCTCGTCACTCGAAGGAGGCGAGCCCTCGTGATGTCCTTACCATTTCGATCCCACCTGACTTCGAACAGATTGGCATGCGCCCGTCGGGCATGACCTCCCGAGTTGTAGACCCGACTATGTGTGAGCGCGGGTGCCAAAGTGCTCACGGTGGTGGCAGCCAGCGTTGCCCTGTGCCCACAACCACGATCGAGACGGCCGCAGGAATCGCGCCAGGGCTGACTTCTCCTGTGTGGGTAGTGCCTCGAGTTCGGCATCCGTATCGCCCAGCCAGTGGAGGCCGCTCATGCCAGCGCGCCAGGACAGCCCAGGGCCGCGTGAGGGAGGCGCCCGCGCTGCGGCGTGTACGTCGCGCCACGGGATTCAGTGACGACACGCCGCCCGGCATGCGGATGTTGGAGACCTGGCGCGGTACATGGCTGGGGCGGGCGTGCGGATCAGCGAGGCGCTGGGGCAGGCGTGGGCAGACGTGCCCTTGGCGAGGAACGGTCTTCGTGCGCGGCACCAAGACCGACGCCTCACGCCGCACGCTCACACTTCCGCCGGGGCTGGTCGATGTGCTGCGCTCGCGGCGGGAGGCGATGCCGACAGCAACGCTGGTGTTCCCTCCCCGCCACCGGCCGTACGCGTGACCGCAGGAACGCCGCGCGGCACCTGCGGGCGCTGCTGGACGTGGCAGGGGTGCCGTGGGCCACTCCCCACACTCTGCGGCGCACCGTCGCGTCGCTGATCGATGAGGCGGGGTTGCCCATTGGGCTGGCTGCCAACCAGCTCGAACACGCAGACCCGGCGATGACAGCGCGCGTCTACCTTGGCCGCAAGAGCGACACATCACCGGCTGCGGCGGTGCTCTGACGCCCCTTCGTAGGGCAAAACGGGGAGTAGATGGGGAGCTACCCCAACGACGAAGGCCCTTGACCAGCGTTTCCGCTGGTCAAGGGCCCCTGTTGTGCGCCATCAGGGACTCGAACCCCGAACCCGCTGATTAAGAGTCAGCTGCTCTGCCAATTGAGCTAATGGCGCGCGGTGCACGAGGTTAGCACCGCGCCCCGGTGGACGCGAAACCGCTGGTCAGACGCCCACACGGGCAGCCGTCAGGGCTGTGCCGGACCACCGTCGGCGGGGGCCTGATGGTCGTCGGCGGACTCCGCCCCAGGTGCGGCGCCGTCGTCCTCCGCGTCCCACCAGGCGACGTCGGGCAGGCCCTCGTCCTCGAGGATGGCGGGCGACGCGGGGCCGTCCGGGTTCGCGAGGTCCGCGAGCAGCGTGAGGGGGACGCCCTCCGCGAGCAGGCTCATCACCTCGGCCGAGGCCTCGGTGTCCACCTTCTCGGCGGCCTCGACGACGGCGGGGTCGGGCTCGAGGCCGGTCATGGCCTCGCTCTCACCCGCATCGGTCTCCAGACCCATCGTCGGTCCTCCTTCTCCCAGGCCGGCCGAGATGGCCGACGGTCACACTGCACCACCTGCGGCGATGCGACGCAACGGTTCAACGCTCAGAGGTACAGGCCGGTTCCCTCTCCGGTGTCCTCGGCCGCGACCCCGTGGATGTCCTTCTCGCGGAGCAGGAGGTAGTCCACGCCCGCGAGCTCGACCTCGGCACGGTCCTCCGGGTCGAAGAGCACCCGGTCCCCGCGATGGACCTGGCGCACGTGCTGCCCGGTCGCCACGACGACGCCCCACGCCAGCCGGCGGCCCACGGCGGCGGTCGCCGGGATGACGATGCCCGAGGACGAGAGCCGCTCGGCCGACTCGGCATCGAGCCGCACGAGCACGCGGTCGTGCAGCATGCGGACCGGCGGAGCCGACGGCGCAGACGCCCAGGGGGCGGCCGCATCATGCCCGGGCCCGGTCGCGGATGAGGTCACGGCGCCGACGGTACAGTGGGCGCCCACCCCGAGGAGGACCATGCCGCGCCTGTCCACCGGTGACATCGCACCCGACTTCACCGTCCCCACCGCCGACGGCGGCAGCTTCACCCTCGCGGAGCAGCGCGGCTCCCGGGTCGTCATCTTCTTCTTCCCGGCGGCGATGACCCCCGGGTGCACCACGCAGGCGTGCGACTTCCGGGACTCGCTGGGGGCGCTCCAGGCCGCGGGCTACGCGGTGATCGGCATCTCCCCCGACGCCGTGCCCCGCCTGGCCGAGTTCACCGAGTCCGCGGCGCTCACGTACCCGCTGGGCTCCGACCCGGACAAGGCCGTGCTGCAGGCCTACGGCGCGTACGGCGAGAAGAAGCTGTACGGCAAGACGGTCGAGGGGGTCATCCGCTCGACCGTCGTGGTGGGCCCGGACGGAACGGTCGACCTCGCGCAGTACAACGTCAAGGCGACGGGCCACGTGGCCAAGCTGCGGCGGGACCTCCAGGTCGTCTGACCCGTAGGCTCGCACCCGAGCGCGAGTGGCGAAATCGGCAGACGCGCCAGGTTTAGGTCCTGGTGCCCTCGGGCGTGCGGGTTCGACTCCCGCCTCGCGCACCCCGCACGACCTCGCCTGCCGCCCTCACGGTCAGGATCGGGTTCAGCCCTGGACGTCCGGTCCGGGCGCGTCGAGCGGCACCTCGAACCACACGGTCTTCGTCCCGTCCCCCGCGCGCTCGACGCCCCAGTCCGACGCCAGGGTGTCGACGAGCATCACCCCGCGCCCGCCCGGCGCCGTCGGCTCGACGTTCTTGACGACCGGGAGCGACGGCGAGGCGTCCCGCACGGAGATCCGCACAGCGCCGTCCCCGCCGTGCAGCTCGAGCAGCACCTCACCACCCGGCGGGCCGTGCCGGACGGCGTTCGTGGCCACCTCGGTGGTGAGCAGGGCGATGAGGCGCAGCGCGTGCTCGGTCGCGCCGAGCTCGCGGGCGCGCTCGACTGCCCAGTGCCGGCACGGCGGGATACGGCCCAGGTCGGCAGCGAAGCGCACCCGCACCACCCTCCTGCGCTCGAGGCGCGCTACCCGTCGTCGACCTTCTGAGCATGAGGGATGCCGTGGACGCGCGCACCCGGACCCGTCGGGCGACCATAGACGACGATCATGAACGCGCCGACGAGGAGGAGCGATGTTCGACGGCTTCCGGCTGAGCACGGTCCCGGTGGGCGAGGTGGAGATCCGCGTCCGCGTGGGCGGGCCTGCCCAGGAGGGGTCGGCGGAGCCTGTCGTCCTGCTCCACGGCCACCCCCGCACGCACACGACCTGGCACCGGGTGGCGCCAGTGCTCGCCCGGACCCGGACCGTCGTCTGCCCCGACCTGCGGGGGTACGGAGGCTCCTCCGCCCCGCCGTCGGACGCGGACCACCGCCCGTACTCGAAACGGGTCATGGCGCGCGACGTCGTCGGCCTCATGGACCGGCTCGGTCACGACCGGTTCGCCGTCGTGGGACACGACCGAGGCGCGTACGTGGCGCACCGCCTGGCGGCCGATTACCCGGAGCGCGTCACCCGGCTCGCCGTGCTCGACGCCGTCCCGATCGGCGCCGCGCTCGACCGCGCCGACGCCCGGTTCGCCGCGCTGTGGTGGCACTGGTTCTGGTTGGGCCAGACGGTGCGGCCGGCCGAGGACGTGATCGTGCGCGATCCCCGCGGCTGGTACGCCCTCCAGGCCGATCCGGCGCTCATGGGGGCCGAGAACCACGCCGACCTCATGACCGCCGTCGACGACCCGGCCACCGTGCACGCGATGTGCGAGGACTACCGCGCCGGGCTCGGGGCCGACCGCGCGGCCGACGACGCGGACCGCGCTGCCGGACGTCGCCTCGCCTGCCCCGTGCTCGTCCTGTGGTCGACGCGGGACGACCTGGGCGAGCTCTACGGAGACCCGCGCGAGGTCTGGCACGAGTGGGCCGACGACGTGCGCGGCGGTCCGATCGAGAGCGGGCACCACATGGCCGAGGAGGCGGTCGAGCCGCTGGCGTCCGCGCTCGAGGAGTTCCTCAGGCCGTGAGCCGCGCCAGGACGCGCGAGGAGGGCGCGGTCGCCCGCGCCCTCCTCGTGGTCCTGCTGGTCGAGCTCAGTGCTGGTGGTCGTGCGCGTGGTCGTGCTCGTGCTCGTGCTCGTGCTCACCCTGCTGCGCGAGCTCGGCCCGGACCGCGTCCATGTCGAGGCTCTTGACCGCCTGGACCACCTGCTCGAGCGACTGCTTGGGGAGCGCGCCGGCCTGGTTGAACACCAGGATGCCGTCGCGGAAGGCCATCAGCGTGGGGATCGACGTGATGTTCGCGGCAGCAGCCAGGCCCTGCTCCGCCTCGGTGTCGACCTTGGCGTGCACCACGTCCGGGTGCTCCCCCGAGGACTGCTCGAAGACGGGCGCGAACTGCCGGCACGGGCCGCACCAGGACGCCCAGAAGTCGACCAGCACGATGTCGTTGGTCGTGACGGTCTGCTCGAAGTCGGACTCGGTCAGCTCGACGGTCGCCATGAAGGGGTTCCTCTCGTTCGTCGTCACGGGAGTCAACGCCCGCGCGGCGCCCGTATTCCGCCGTGACCGGGACCACCCGCCCGTTCGCACGGCCCGTCGAGACCGCGTCGGCTTCGGCCCGGACAGCCGCGCACCATAGGCTGCCGCTCGTGACGGAGACGGCCGACTACCCCGAGGACCCCAAGCCGGACGGCTGGCTGACGCCCCGGGAGCTCGCGACCGCGCGGTCGCGCCTCCCCCTGCTCTACGTGGACGCGGTGCCCGTGCGCGTCGACGACAGCGGGGACGTCGTCGCCGTGGGGCTCCTGCTGCGGGTCAACAGCGCCGGTGTCATGACGCGGGCCCTGGTGTCGGGCCGCGTGATGTACCACGAGCGGGTGCGGGACGCCCTACTGCGGCACCTCGAGAAGGACCTCGGACCCGTCGCACTCCCCCAGATCCCGGCCGCCCCGCAGCCGTTCACCGTCGCGGAGTACTTCCCGACGCCGGGCGTGACGCCCTACCACGACCCCCGCCAGCACGCGGTCTCGCTCGCGTACGTCGTGCCGGTCGCGGGCGACTGCGAACCGCAGCAGGACGCGCTGGACCTCGCCTGGCTCACGCCCGAGGAGGCGTGCGGCGAGCAGGTCCAGGTGGAGATGACCGGCGGGCACGGCTACCTCCTGCGTCAGGCGATGGCGCACGTCGGCCGCCTGCCCTGACGCGATCCCGGGGCGGCGCCGGGCGCGCGGGTCAGAGCGCGAGCTCGGGCCACCCCGCGAGGTCCGCGCGCAGCGCGCGGTCGTGCGTCGCGACGACGACCGCCGCGCTCGTGGCCGTCAACGCCGCCGTGAGCTCGTCGACGAGCGCGACCGACAGGTGGTTCGTGGGTTCGTCGAGCAGCAGCACGTGCGGGGCCGCCAGCAGGGTGGTGGCGATCGCGAACCGGCGGCGCTGACCGACGGAGAGCTCCGCCAGGGGACGGTCGAGGTCGTCCTCGGTGAGCAGCCCGAGCGCCGCGACGGGGACGAGCCGCTCGGGGTCGAGCGCACCGGCCTCGAGCAGCGCCAGGGCGTGGGCCGCGTACGCCTCGAACCCGGTCGTGTAATAGTCAGGACCGGCCCGTGT
>CAUQTR010000027.1:0-11041 GCA_963521045.1 uncultured Actinotalea sp. | reverse complement strand
GGAGCGTGAAGGAGTAGCCCGCGTCGACGGCAGCCCGGACGGCCGCTGCGCTCGCGCCGCCCGCGTTGCCGATGGGTACGCCGGCCGCCGTCGCCGCCGCGATCGCCCCGGCGATGAGCGCCACGACCTCCGGGTCGTCCTCGCTCCGCCCTTCGCTCGTCGAGAGGTCGGCGGCGCCCACGAGCAGCGCGTCGACGCCGTCGACCGCCGCGATCTCGGCAGCGCTGCGGGCGGCTGCTGCGCTCTCGATCTGCGCGATGAGCACCACCTCCTCCTGGCCGTAGCGCAGGTACTCCGCTCGGGGGAGTGACCCCCAGGCCCCGGCGCGGCCCGTGCTGCCGACGCCGCGCGTGCCCTGCGGCGGGAAGCGCATCGCGGCGGCCGCGGCGCGCGCCTGCTCGACCGTGTCGTCGTGCGGGACCATGATCCCCTCGGCGCCCGCGTCGAGCAGGCGCTGCACGAGGCCGGGGTCGAGGCCGGGGACGCGGACGATCGGGGAGACCTCGGACAGCAGCGCGGTGCCGATCTGCCGGTAGGCGGTCTCGACGCTCATCGCGGAGTGCTCGAGGTCGATCACCACGAAGTCGAAGCCGGCCAGGGCCACGAGCTCCACGCTCTCCATGGCGGGGAGCTTGATCCAGGTGCCGAGCGCCGGGCCACCCGACGACGGGTGCTCGGCGAGCGCCGCACGGAACAGGCTGCGCCGGGGGAGGCCTGCCGTCATCGTGCGGGGTAGTCGTCGGCGTTGACCACCCAGCCGGAGGCCGAGAAGTCGACCCGCGGCGGCGCGAAGATGTCGACGAGCTGCTGGTGCGGACCGACGCCCTGGGTGGTGTGCACCGTGGGTGGCGGGATGACGCAGATCGACGGCGCCGGGATCTCCCGGTGCTCGTCCTCGCGCCACTGCGAGGAGTCCGGCCCCCACGGGTAACGGATGTGGTGGACGAAGCTGCCCTGGAGTGCCAGGGAGATCTGCTCGAAGTCGTCATGGTGGTGCGGCGAGAGCTTGAGCGGGTCGCGGGGCGTCGGCTCCTCGGCGAGGAAGTTGACCATGAGCGTGGTGGTGCGGAAGATCCGGCCGAAGCGGCCGGGCGTGATCGGGTGCTCCGCGAGCGGGTAGACGCGCAGGCGGAAGCCGCCCACCGGGTCGGGCCACGGCTCGAGCGGGGCGCAGCGCACGTCCGGTTCCGCGTACGCGTCGGCGTTGAGCGCCTGGTCGCGCAGGTCGTCCGCGACGGTCGAGAAGACCCGGACGAGCGGGCCGTCCGCGAGCACCTCGATCGACGAGTCCCCGGGCGGCAGCACGACGAAGGCCTCCTCGGCGACCTCCGCCGTCGCCCCGCCCGCGGTCAGGCGGACCGCGGGGCTCGCGGAGTGCAGGAGCAGGGCGTACTCGTCCGGCTGGCCGGATCGCGTCAGCACCTCGCCGGCGCGCGCGTCGGTGTAGAGGAGCACGAGGTTGGCGGCCCGCGCTACCCACGTGCGGCTGCCGGCCTCGCCGGTCGTCGTCGGCGGCAGGTCGTGGAACGCGATCCACTGCGCGGGCTTGATCGGCGTCGACGGGTCGACGGTGACGACCGGGGCCGCCGCCGCGAGCGTCGAGCGGATGTCGTCCGTGGCATAGGTGCTCATGGTGTGCCTCTCGGGGCTCGTGCCGGCTCAGGGGGTGACGCCGCCGCGGCCCTTGAGGCCGAGCATGCGTCGGGCGTCGTCGGGCGTCGCGACCTGCTTGCCGAGGTCCTCGACCACGGCCCGGATCTTGGTGACCTGCTGGGCGTTGCTCTCGGCGAGGCGGCCCTTGCCGATCCACAGGCTGTCCTCGAGCCCGACCCGGACGTGCCCGCCGAGCCATGCCGAGTGCGTCGCGAACTGCATCTGGTCGCGCCCCGCCGCGAAGGCGGACAGCTGGTAGTCGTCACCGAACAGCCGGTCGGCCGTCGCGACGAGGTGGGTGAGGTGGGAGTGGTCGGCGCCGATGCCGCCGAGGATGCCGAACACGCCCTGGATGAGCAGCGGCGGCTTCGCCAGGCCCTTGTCCACGAAGTGCGCGAGCGAGTAGAGGTGCCCGATGTCGTAGCACTCGTACTCGAACCGCGTGCTGCCCGCCCCGAGCTCCCGGAGGGTGTGCTCGATGCGGTCGAACGTGTTGACGAACGGGTGCGAGTACGTCGCCTCGACGTACGGCTTCTCCCACGCGTGCTTCCACGTCGTCACGCGGTCCGCGATCCCCGAGTAGACGAAGTTCATCGTGCCCATGTTCAGGCTGGCGAGCTCGGGGCTGAACCGGTGGGCCCCCGCGAGCCGCTGGTCCATGGTCATCTGCGACGAGCCGCCGGTGGAGAGGTTGAGGACGGCGTCCGTCGCCTCGAGGATCGGCGGAACGATGCGCTCCCACACCTCCGGCTCCCAGGCCGGGCGGCCGTCGTCGTGCCGGGCGTGCAGGTGGATGATCGCCGACCCCGCCTCCGCCGCCCCGATCGCCGCCTCCACCACCTGCTCCGCCGTGAGCGGCAGGTGGTCGCTCTGCGAGGGGACGTTGACGGACCCCGTGACCGCGGTGCTGATGATCACCTGGTCGGCGCGGAGCATCAGGGGGCCTCCTCGAGCCCGAGGAGGAACGCCGTGTTGCGGCAGATCATCTGGCGCACGTCCTTCTCCGCGATGCCGTGGTCGAGCAGCTGCTGGATGACGTAGATGTAGCCGTCGACCGGGAGCGGGTTCTGCAGCTGCCCGAGGTCGGAGTCGATCACGGTCCGCTCGGGGCCGATCTTCTCGATCCAGTCGACCAGCCGGCTGATCGCGAAGCCCGGCGCCTCGACGGCCGGGTGGTACATCGACATCTCGTGCTCGACGTACGCGCCATAGGACAGCAGCTCGTGCACGTCGTCGTCGCTCGCGCCGATGATGAAGTCCGGGTGGTGCAGCAGGAGCCGGCGCACGCCGTTCTCCCGCGCGGTCGCGAACAGGGCCTTCTGCGACTCGACGTCCAGGTGGCCGCCGGTGAGCATGATGTCCGCCTCGGCGACGAGCTGCGTGACGCGCACGGTCTGCGCGGAGACGTCGCCCGACTCGTCGAAGATGGACTCCTCCTTCTCCTCGAGGTTCGAGCCGGCGGTGGGGAACCCGTCGTCGTGGCTGTGGGCCTCGATGTGGCGGGCCGCGGAGACCGTCGGGCCCCACACGGCGCGGCCGCCCATCTGGATCGCGACGGCGACCGCGGACGGGTTGACGCCGCCGACCTCGGAGTTGAGGGCGACGCCGCCGTACGCGGGCGTCGGGGCGTCCTTGAGCAGGTCCCGCATCGCGAGCAGGTCCATCACGGTGTTGTGGTGGTGGGACTTGATGAGGATCGCGCGCATGTTGATGCGCGCCGCGTCGTAGGACGCCTCCACGTGGTTGAGGCGCCGGGGGAACGGGCTCGGCCCGGAGTGGGTGTGCAGGTCCACGGCCCCGTCGAGCACCTGGAGCAGTGCGGGTGACGGGCTCGTCGACTCCGTTGTCGCGACCATCCGGGTTGCCTCCGTTGTTCGGATCCTGCGATTGGTGTTCACCATACGTAGCAAGTCGACGCGTTGTCCATCACGCCGGGTGAGCGCTTGTGGGTAGGGCCCTGGCGCGCGCCGGGGCCTCGTACGCGGGCATCTCCTCACGCCAGCGGGTTGTCACGGCGGTTGCCGGTACAGGGTTGATGTCGCGCCGCGCCTCCCCTACTGTTCGTATTCCGAAGTCGGTTGTCGCAAGATGAACAGCCGAACGGGCCACGAACTCACCGAGGAGGTCGGATGCAGGACGCCCTGGCGTCGGCGGTGCCCGTCACCGGCCGCGCGGACGACTCCGCAGCAATCGCCGAGGTGGACAAGGGCGCGATCCAGTCGATCGAGCGCGCCGCGATGGTGCTCTCGCTCTTCGACCGCGACACGCTCTCCTTGACCCCGGTGATCGTCTCGGAGCGACTGGGGCTCAACCGCACGACCGCCCACCGGTACCTGCAGTCCCTCCAGTCGTCGGGGTTCCTCGACGCCACGTACCGGCCGGGCCCGCTGCTCGACCAGCTGGCTGCCTTCATCTCGGGCCGGCAGCAGATCCTGTTCGTGGCGCCGGCGATCATGCGCCAGCTCTCGGACCGCACCGGGCTGACCGTCGTGCTCAGCTTCCTCGGCCGGTCCGGGGCGGTGGTGACCCACGTCGAGGAGGCCTCGGCCGGGGCCGTCCTGCTCACGGTCCGGGTCGGGACGGTGCTCGAGCTCAAGGCCGCCCAGTCCCGGGTGCTGCTCGCGTTCCAGTCCGACCCGAGCGTCGTGGGCCGCTTGCACGCCGGCCTCGACCCCCACGAGGTCCAGCGCGAGCGTGCCGAGCTCTCGACCGTGCGCCGGGACCGGATCGCGTGGGCCGACCTCGGACGCGTCGGGCTCGCGTCCGTCGCCGCCCCGGTGTTCGGTGCGCGGGACATCCAGGCCGCGATGGCGCTCATCGGCACGACGGCGACGCTCTCGCCCGCGGCCGCCTCGGCGGAGCGCGTCGAGCTGCTCCGCGAGGCCGCCGAGAAGCTCAGCACGCTGGTGACGCCCTAGACGCACCCGCCCGACCTGCACGACACGCGCGACACGCACGACCTGCACGACACGCACGACCGGCACGGCCCGCACGACCGGCACGGCCCGCACGATCCCCCGGGTGATGGCCGGTCCACGGAACGAGGAGGACGAGGATGTCCACTGCACGACCAGGAGGGCGGCGGCTGCCGAGCGGCAGCTGGCTGCTGCTCGTCCCCGCCCTCGCGCTCGTCACGGCGATCCTCGTCGTCCCGCTCGGGCAGAGCCTCCTGCTGAGCGTGGCCAGCCCGGAGTGGGGGGTCGGCAACTACACGCGCCTGTTCAGCGACGGCGTCACCATGACCGTGCTTGCGCGGACCGCGCAGACGGCGGCGATCGTCACGCTCGTCGCGTTCGTCCTCGGCTACCCGTACGCGTACCTGCTCACGCGAGTGGGCCCGCGGGCCCGGGCGCTGCTCCTCGTGGTCGTCCTCATCCCGTTCTGGACGTCGGTGATGGCGCGCAACTTCGCCTGGCTGCTCATCCTCCAGCGGGGCGGTCCGGTGCAGAAGGTCGCCGCGGCCCTGGGCGCGGACCAGATCCAGTTCGTCGGCACGACCCTCGGCGTCACGATCGCGATGAGCCAGGTGCTGCTCCCGTTCATGGTGCTGCCGCTCTACAGCTCGCTCAGCGGCATCGACCGCAAGCTGCTGCTCGCCGCGCGAGGGCTCGGCTCCTCGCCGCTCGCGGCCTTCTGGAAGATCTACTGGCCGCTGTCGCGCGGCGGCGTCGTCGCCGGGCTGATCTTCGTGTTCACGCTGAGCCTCGGCTTCTACGTGACCCCGGCGCTGCTCGGGTCCCCGCAGCAGTCGCTGGTCGCCCAGCTGCTCGCGCAGCGCACCACCCAGCTGCTCGACTTCGCCGGCGCGGGTGCGCTCGGGATGCTCGGGCTGGTCGCGACGCTCGTCCTGGTCGCCTGGGCCAACCGCCTCGGCGGCACGATCTCCGCGATCGGCGTCGTCGCCACGAGTGGGACGAAGGACCGCTGATGACCACCTCACCGCCCCTGGCCCCGCTCCCGCCGGTGGACGACGACGTCGTCCCCGCCGCGCCGAACCCGCGCGCCCGTCGGCGCCGCAAGGACCGTCCGGTCGACCCGATCCCGTGGTGGCTCTGGGCGATCGGCGGGCTCGTCGCGCTCTACTTCATCCTGCCGACGCTCATCGTCATCCCGGTGAGCCTCGGTGGCGACGGGTCCTTCACGTTTCCGCCCAAGGAGCTCTCGCTCGACCTCTACCGGAACTTCTTCACCGACCCGCTCTGGCTGGAGTCGCTGGGCAACTCCGTCCTGGTCGGCCTGCTGGCGGCCCTGCTCGCCACGGTCGTCGGCACCGCCGCCGCAATCGGCCTGCACCAGCTCACCGGCCGCGTGGCGCGGCTGGTGCGGACGCTGCTCCTGGTGTCGATGGTGACCCCCGCCATCGTCATCGCGGTGGCCGTGTACGTCTCGTTCCTCCGGTGGCACCTCACCGGGTCCGTCGCGGGCTACGTCCTCGCGCACGCGGCGATCGGCGTGCCGTTCGTGCTCATCTCCGTGACGAGCGCCCTCGGCGGCTTCGACCCGAAGCTGCTGCGCGCGTCCGCGTCGCTGGGCGCGTCGCCGTGGCGCACCTTCGTGCGGGTGACGATGCCGCTGATCAGCCGGGGGATCGCCACCGGCGCGGTCTTCGCGTTCGTCACCTCGTTCGACGAGGTCGTCATCGCGCTGTTCCTGCGCTCGCCCACGTTCCAGACCCTGCCCGTCCAGATGTACAACAGCGTCACCTACCAGCTCGACCCGACGATCGCCGCGTCGTCGAGCCTGGTCGTGGTGTCCGTGACGCTCGTCCTGCTGCTGCCCCAGCTCGTGCGCTCTCGCCGCCCGCGCCGATAAGGAGACCCCCCATGGCCATCCACCTCCCCCGTACGGCCGGCGCCACCGCGAGCCCGACGAGCCCCGGCGTGCACGCCGCGGGCCAGGGCACGCGCATCCGGCTCGAGCACGTCACCAAGGACTACGGGCTCGCCACGCTCGCGGTGAACGACGTCTCGCTGACCATCGAGCCCGGCGAGTTCATGACTCTCCTCGGGCCGTCCGGCTCGGGCAAGACCACGACGCTCAACCTCATCGCCGGCTTCGAGACGCTCACGAGCGGCACGATCGCCTTCAACGGCGAGGACGTCGGCTCGCTGCCGCCGCACCGGCGCAACCTCGGCATGCTGTTCCAGAACTACGCCCTCTTCCCGCACATGACCGTGGTGCAGAACGTCGCGTACCCGCTGCGGGAGCGGCGGGTGCCGAAGCCCGAGATCCGCCGGAGGGTCGCCGAGGTGCTCGAGCTGGTGCAGCTCACGGGCCGCGACGACAACTACCCCGCGCAGCTCTCGGGCGGGCAGCAGCAGCGCGTCGCGCTCGCCCGCGCGATCGTCTTCAACCCCAACGCCCTCCTGCTCGACGAGCCGCTCGGTGCGCTCGACCGCAACCTCCGCGGGGCGCTGCAGACGGAGATCCGGCGGATCCACCGCGAGGTGGGCTCGACCTTCGTCTTCGTGACGCACGACCAGGAGGAGGCCATGAACCTCTCCGACCGCATCGCCCTGTTCCACGACGGCCGGATCGAGCAGGTGGGTTCGCCCGAGCAGCTCTACCGCGAGCCGGAGACCCTCTTCACCGCGCGCTTCCTCGGCGACTCGAACGTCCTCGAGCTCGGCACCGGCGCGGCTGGTGAGACCGCGGGCTGGGACGGTCGCACGCTGGCGGTCGACCCCGCGACGGTGGCGCCCCACCCCCGCGTGCGCGAACGCGGCGCGATCGTCGTGCGACCCGAGGACCTGCGGGTCGCCACCGACCCGCGCGACGTCCCGGCCGGGGCGAACAGCATCGCGGCCACCGTGCGCGACGTCGAGTTCATGGGTGCGTACCGGACGCTGCTGCTCGGCCTCGGCGCCGCGCAGGTGCCCGGACGGGCGCGCATCGACGCGTTCGAGACCGGGCTCGGGATCGGCGACACCGTCGAGGCCTGGTGGATGCCGCGCCGGCAGCGGGTCGTCGCTGCCTGAACGGCGGTCTCCGCGGGAGTGCCAGCGCGGCCGACGTGTGGCCGTTCCCCATCCGAACGGCGCGTTCGCACTCCGCAGAACTTCTCGACCAACTCCCTTGCCGCTCGGTTTGGCACGGCGATAGACTGTTCATATCCCGTATTTCCAAGTTCGCATAGCGAACATCGCAGGATCGGCCCCCGGGGCCGGCCGACGACGGCCGACCCTCGACCTGGAGGAAACGACAATGGCGTCCCCGTCCCGCACCACCCTGGCAGCCGTCGCCGTCACGGCCGCCGTCGGCCTGCTCGCGGCCTGCAGCACCGAGAGCCCCTCGCCCGCAGCGCCCCCCGTCGAGGAGCCGGACTCGGCCGCCCCCGACGACTCGGGCGAGGAGGACACGACCCCCGTCGCGCTGACGTTCGTCGGCTACGGCGGCAGCGGCCAGGACGCGATGATCTCGGCGTGGCAGGAGCCGTACACGGCCGCGCACCCGAACGTCACGTTCGTCAACACCTCGCCGCCCGACGTCGCCCAGGTCAAGGCGCAGGTCGAGAGCGGTGCGGTCCAGTGGGACGTCCTCGCGACGGCCCCCTACGCGGCGGAGCAGAACTGCGACGTGCTGTTCGAGCCGCTCGACCTCGAGCTCACCGTCGACGAGGCGGACCTGGTCGAGGGCGCCGTGGGCGAGTGCTACATCGGCAACTGGATCAACGCCACGCCGCTCGCCTACCGCACCGACGCCTTCGGTGAGGGCGAGGGCCCGACGTCGGTCGAGGACTTCTTCGACGTCGAGGGCTTCCCCGGCCAGCGCGGCATGGTGACCAACCTGCAGAACGGCATCCTCGAGTACGCGCTCGTGGCCGACGGCGTCGCCCCGGACGAGCTCTACCCGCTCGACGTCGACCGCGCGCTGGCCAAGCTCGACGAGATCCGCTCGGTGACGACGTTCGCGCCGAACGTCGGGGCCCTGCAGCAGGCGGTCGCGTCCGACCAGGTCGACATGTTCTTCCTGCCGGACTCCCGCATCGTCCCCCAGCTCGTCGAGGGTGACGAGATCACCGTCGTCTGGGACGTGACGATCGCCTCGGTCAACGCGTTCGCGATCCCCAAGGGGTCGGTGAACAAGGAGGCCGCCCAGCGGTTCATCGCGAGCGTCGTCGAGCCCGACCAGGTCGAGGCGATCTCCGAGGCCCTCGGCGTCGCGCCGATCAACCTCACGGCGAAGCCCGACCTCGACGAGAACGCCTCGCAGGTCGAGGTCTTCGGTGACGTCAACGACGGCGAGACGGTCATCCAGGACATCCCCTGGTACGCCGAGAACTTCAACGACGTGACGACGAAGCTCACCAACTGGCTCGCCGGCTGAGTCGATGACGTCGCACGCGCCGGCCCAGGCCCCGCCCTCCGCACCCCCGCCGACCCGCGGCGCTGCTCGACCGAATGAATACGCTCACGCCATGGTGAACACCGAGAGCGGCGAGGGCTCGAGCTTCGACATCCAGGCGGTCTCGCGGGTGGGTCAGATCCTCGGCCTCTACGGGCCTCGTACCAGCGAGCTCACGGCGCTCGACGTCGCGGAGCAGCTCGGGCTGAACCGGACCACGGCGTACCGGTACTGCACGTCGCTGGTGACGGCGGGGATCCTGGAGCGGGGCCGGCGCCGGGGCGGGTTCGTGCTCGGCGGGCTGATGCTCCAGCTCGGCCTGCAGGCGCTCGGGCGCCGGCGCGTGCTCGACGTCGCACCACCCTTCCTGCAGGAGCTGAGCGCCGGCGTCGGCATGACGGCGGTGCTCAGCCTCTGGGCCGCGCGTGGCCCGGTCGTCGCGCTCACCGAGGAGAACACCTCGCGTGCGGTGGTGGTCACCGTCCACCCCGGCACGCGCCTCGACGTGACCTCGTCGCAGATGCGCGTCTTCCTCGCGCACCACGCGGACCACGAGATGGTCGAGCGCACGCTCGCGTCCCTCGAGCCGACCGAGCGCGCCGAGCTCGAGGCGGCGATCTACGCGGTGCGCCGGACGGGCGCCTGCGTGGTCGGTCTGCCCGACGGGCTGACGGCGGCGGCGGCACCCGTGTTCGACGAGGACGGCATCTGCGCGACGATCGCCGTCCTCGGCGCGGACCAGCTCGCCGGGGCCACGCGCCGCGGTCCCGTCGTCGAGACGCTCACCCAGGTCGCGGGCCGGCTCAGCGCCGAGCTCGGCGGCAGCTCCGAAGGGCCGCCGGGTGCCGACCTACGATGAGCTCGCCACGGCGACGCCGCCGTACTCCAGCTGGCAGGTCTTCGGCGCGGGTGACCAGCTGGGAACGATCAACCACCTCACGCCCGAGCGGGTGGCAGCGGCCGCGCGGCTCGTGCGCACGGGGGAGCGGTTCGGCCTCGACTACCCCGTGACCGCGTTCGAGCCGTACCCCACGGGGACGCGCCGCGAGCTCGAGCACCACGTCTTCTCGTCCAACGACCACCACCGCGACGACTGGGTGGACTCGTTCTACCTGCAGTCCTCGAGCCAGCTCGACGCGCTGCGCCACATCGGGCACCCCGTGCACGGGTTCTACGGCGGCCTGGACCCGCAGGACAACACGCAGGAGTCCACGGCGCTCGGCATCCACGCGTGGGCCGAGCGGGGCATCGCCGGTCGGGGCGTGCTGCTCGACGTGCCCCGGTTCTTCGCGGCGGAGGGCCTGGCCTACGACACGGCGTCGACCATCGCGCTCGACGCGGCGATGCTCGACCGGATCGCGGCGGCCCAGGGCGTCGAGCTGCGCGGGGGCGACCTGCTCCTGCTGCGGACCGGCTGGGCGGAGGACTACCTCGCCCGGTCGGCCGAGCAGCGCGCCGCGACGCCGTGGCGACTGTCGCCCGGTCTCGCGCAGCGCGAGGACGTGCTCCGCTGGCTGTGGGACCACGAGGTCGCGCTCGTCGCGGCCGACAACCTCGCCGTCGAGGCGGACCCGGTGCTCGAGTCGGACTTCCGGGTGCCGGGGGAGACGCCGCCCGAGCGGGGCGTCGACCACGGCGGCATGCTCCACCGCCCCCTCATCGCGCTGCTCGGCATGGCGCTGGGCGAGCTGTGGAAGCTCGACGAGCTCGCCGCCGCGTGCGCCGCCGACGGCGTCCGCGAGTTCTTCCTCACCGTCAAGCCGCTGCACCTGCGCGGCGGCGTGGGATCCCCACCCAACGCGATCGCCATCAGGTAGGAGCACCATGAGCGACCTCCCCGTCGGGACCCTGCGGCTCCCGGCGCTCATCCACGTCGGCGAGGGTGCGCGCGCGCAGCTGCCCGCGCTCCTCGCGGCGCACGGGCGGCGCGTGCTCGCGCTCGTCGACCCGTTCATCGCGACGACGCCGCTGTTCGCCGAGGTGCACGCCGCGCTCGTGGCCTCGGGCCTCGAGGTCGAGGTCTCGACCGACGTGCTGCCCGAGC
>CAUQTR010000026.1:0-11053 GCA_963521045.1 uncultured Actinotalea sp. | reverse complement strand
GCGTTGAGCAGCACGGTCTGCCGGACGGGGCCCGGCTCCCCCGCGAGCACCCGTCGCACGACGTCGGCGTTGGAGGCGGCGTCCGCGCCGCGCAGGTCTGCGACGTCGACGCGCTCGAGGCCGAGGTCGCCGACCGGGTCGAGGACGAGGCGCTCGACGACGCCGTCGCGGACCCACCACACGTCCGCCGGACCGGTGGGCGCGAGCTCGTCCAGCCCTTCGTGGCCGCGGAAGACCAGAGCCGAGGTGCCACGGGCCGCCAGCACCCCGGCCATGAGGCCTGCCATGCGCGCGTCCGGGACTCCGATCGCTGCGGCGGCGGGCTGTGCCGGGTTCGTCAGCGGTCCCAGGAAGTTGAAGATCGTCGGCACGCCGAGGCCGCTGCGAGCGGTCGCCGCGTGCCGCATGGACGGGTGGAACACCTGCGCGAAGCAGAACGTGATGCCGACCTCGCCGGCGAGGGCCGCCACCCGCTCGGGCGACTGGTCGAGCCGGACACCGAGCGCCTCGAGAACGTCGGCGCCGCCCGTGGAGGACGACGCCGCCCGGTTGCCGTGCTTGACCACGCGCACCCCGGCGCCGGCGACCACGAGGGACGCCATCGTCGAGATGTTGACGGTGTGCATCATGTCGCCGCCCGTGCCGACGACGTCGACCGCGCGGCCGGGCACGGTGATCCGCCGTGCGTGCTGGAGCATCACCTCGGTGAGCGCGGTGAGCTCCTCGACCGTCTCGCCCTTGGCGCGCAGGGCGACGAGGAACCCGGCGAGCTGCACGGGGCTCGCGCTCCCGCTCATCACCTGGTCCATCGCCCACCGTGCGTCGTCGACCGCGAGGTCGTGGCCGGCCACGAGGCGGCTCAGCAGCCGGGGCCAGGAGATCGCGGTCGCGCCGGAGGACGCCGTCACGCGCGCGCGCCTCAGGCCGCGGACGCCGCGCGCAGCAGACCGGCGACGGCCTGCTGGAGGACGATCGGGTCGAGCGGCCGCGAGACGACCGCGTCGGGCTGGGCCCACGAGGCGAGCCAGGCGTCCTGGGGCCGGCCGATGAGCACGAGCACGGGCGGGCAGCGGTAGACCTCGTCCTTCACCTGACGGCACAGGCCGATCCCGCCGGACTTACCGGCCTCGCCGTCGAGCACCAGCAGGTCCAGCCCACCCGCGTCCACCGTCGAGATCACGGCGTCGGGCGTGGCGACCTCGACCCACTCCACCGGAGGCAGGTCCTTGGCGATCCGCCGGCCGACGGCGAGCTTGACCTGCTCACGCGTCTCGACGTGGTCGCTGTACAGCAGCACCCGCAGGGTCGTCGGGGTGCCCGCGCGCTCCGCGACCTCCCACTCGTCGCCGTCGTGCTGCCCGCTCGTGGCCATCCGCCCTCACCCGTCTCGCGTCGTCGTGCCGTCCGGCACCCACCACGCATCTTGGCACGACGGGGCACGGTGGCACGGCAGCGCCCGGCGGGCCCGGGGGCGCGCGACACCAGCCGGACGGCCTCCGCGTCGGCCCGGTGGCGGGACGCGGAGGCCGTGTGGGGGCACTGTGATCGACTCGTGTCGTCCCGACCCGGGCCTTTGGACCCATGCGGCCCGCGCTTCGGCCATAATGACGGGGTGTCAACCGCAACGGCTGCTCCTGTCACGCGCCCGCACCTGAGCGTCAACCGCCCGAACCCCGTCTCGGTCGGGACGATCGTGTGGCTGGCGAGCGAGCTGATGTTCTTCGCGGGCCTCTTCGCGATGTACTTCACGATCCGCTCGACGGTCCCGGAGCTGTGGCCGGTCGAGACGGCGAAGCTCAACCTCACCTTCGCGACCATCAACACGACCGTGCTGGTGCTCAGCTCGGTCACGTGCCAGATGGGCGTGTGGGCCGCCGAACGCTTCCAGCCGACGCGCACCGGCAGCCTGCTGCAGGTGAACCGCTGGGGCATGAACGAGTGGATGACGCTCACCTACCTCATGGGTGCAGCGTTCATCGGCGGCCAGGTCTACGAGTACGCCGAGCTCGCGGAGCACGGTCTCACCATCTCCTCGAGCCCCTACGGCTCCGTGTTCTTCCTCACGACGGGCTTCCACGGCCTGCACGTCGTCGGCGGGCTCATCGCGTTCCTCGCGCTCCTCGGGCGGTCGTTCGCGGCCAAGCGCTTCGGCCACCACGAGGCGACGACCGCGATCGTCACCTCCTACTACTGGCACTTCGTCGACGTCGTCTGGATCGCCCTCTTCGGTGCGATCTACCTCATCCGATGACGCCACCTCGTCCGACGGCCCGGCGCCGCATCCACACGGGTGCGTGAGCGGGTAGTGGGTACAGGACCAGCAGCACCTCCAGCACCGCAGCACGACGCACCACCGCAGAACACCGACGAGACGAGGACCGCTTCGTGAAGGCCATCGCCGCCCGCAGGAACCACCGGCTCGCCCCGGTGGTCCTCCTCCTGCTCGCGCTGCTCGTCACCGGGGGCCTGTACGCCGCCCTCGCCCCGACCGCCTCCGGCGCCGCCGCCCCGGACGAGTCCGACATCGAGGCCGGCGAGGCGCTGTTCCAGGCCAACTGCGCCACGTGCCACGGCCCGTCGGCCGAGGGCCGCGACGGTGTCCCGTCGCTCGTCGGCGTCGGCGCGGCATCGGTCGACTTCCAGGTCTCGACCGGCCGCATGCCGATGCAGCAGAACGGTCCCCAGGCGCAGGCCAAGCCTCCGCAGTTCGAGGACGAGCAGATCGCCCAGCTCGCGGCCTACGTCGCCTCGCTGGGCCCCGGCCCGGCGATCCCCTCGGAGGAGTCGGTGGACCCGGCGGGCGGGGACGCGGCCAACGGCATGGCCCTGTTCCGGACCAACTGCGCGATGTGCCACGGCTCCGTCGGCAAGGGCGGTGCGCTGTCCGAGGGCAAGTACGCCCCCTCCCTCGCCGGCAGCACGCCCACGCAGGTCTACGAGGCCATGGTCACCGGCCCGCAGTCCATGCCGGTCTTCAACGACGCGAACATCTCCCCGGAGGAGAAGCAGGACATCATCGCCTTCCTCGAGGAGCAGAAGGCCGGCAGCCCGGGCGGGACGGACCTCGGGGCCGTCGGACCCGTCGCCGAGGGCCTCTGGGTGTGGGTCGTCGGCATGGGTCTGCTCATCGGCTGCGCGGTGTGGATCGGAGCGAAGTCCTCATGACGACCGACAACAGCTCGACCGAGGTCGAGGTCCGCCACCCGGGGACGGGCGGCGTGAGCGTGCCCGAGCGGTTCGAGAACCCCGGGCTCCCCCCGCACCGCGAGCGGATGGCGGACAACGACGCCGCCGCGGACAAGCGCGCGGAGCGCCAGGTCGTGGCCCTCTTCGGCCTCTCCGTCGTGGGCACGATCGGCTTCCTGGTCGCGTACTTCGCGTTCCCCCCCGGCGAGACGGTCGCGAGCATGCGGCTGTCCAACCTGCTGCTCGGCGTCACGCTCTTCCTCGGCATGTTCAGCATCGGCGCGGCCGCGGTCCACTGGGCCAAGGTGCTCATGTCCGACCACGAGCGCTCGGAGCCGCGCCACCCCCAGCGCAGCGACGACGCCGTGCGCGCCGGCGCCATCGCCCAGCTCAAGGACGGCGCCGAGGACTCGGGCATCGGCCGCCGCGGCGTGCTCAAGGGCGCGGTGGTCACCGCGCTCGCGCTCGCGCCGCTGAGCATCGTCGTCCCGCTCGTCGGCGAGGTCGGCAGCGACTGGAACGTCTCGAAGTTCCGGCACACCATCTGGCGGCAGGGGCGCAAGCTCACCCGGGACCCCTCGGGCGAGCCGATCCGCGCCGCCGACGTGACGGTGGGATCGGTGTTCCACGTCATCCCCGAGGGTCTCCGGGACGAGGAGCACTGGATCGAGGAGAAGGCCAAGGCCATCGTCCTCATGGTCCGGATCAACCCCGCCGACCTCACGGAGCGCGAGGACCGCCAGGACTGGTCCTACGACGGCATCGTCGCCTACTCGAAGGTCTGCACCCACGTCGGCTGCCCCGTCGCCCTGTACGAGCAGCAGACCCACCACCTGCTCTGCCCGTGCCACCAGTCGACGTTCGACCTGTCAGACGGGGCGCGCGTCGTGTTCGGGCCGGCGAGCCGGCCCCTGCCCCAGCTGCCGATCACGGTCGACGACGAGGGCTACCTGGTCGCGCGGAGCGACTTCGACGAGCCGATCGGCCCGAGCTACTGGGAGCGGTTGAAGTGAGCACAACCACGACGCCGGCGCAGCGCGCCGCAGGGGGCGCGGCCGACTACCTCGACCAGCGCACCGGGATCAGTCTCGCGGTGAAGGGCTTCGCCCGGAAGATCTTCCCCGACCACTGGTCGTTCCTCCTGGGCGAGATCGCCCTCTACTCGTTCGTGGTGCTGCTCATCACGGGCGTGTTCCTCACGCTCTTCTTCGTGCCGAGCATGGGTCTGGTGACCTACGAGGGGCCCTTCGCCCCGATGGACGGCGTCGAGATGTCGGAGGCGTTCGCCTCGACCCTCGACCTGTCCTTCGAGGTCACCGGCGGCCTGCTCATGCGCCAGATCCACCACTGGTCGGCACTGCTGTTCATGGCCTCGATCGTCACGCACATGATGCGTGTCTTCTTCACCGGGGCGTTCCGCAAGCCGCGTGAGGTCAACTGGCTCGTCGGCTTCATCCTCATGATCCTCGGCCTCGCGGCCGGCTTCACGGGCTACTCGCTCCCGGACGACGTCCTGTCGGGCAACGGCCTGCGGATCACCGACGGCGTCGTGAAGTCGATCCCCATCGTCGGCAGCTACCTGTCGTACTTCATCTTCGGCGGCGAGTTCCCGGGCGAGCACATCATCCCCAGGCTCTTCACGGTGCACATCCTGCTCGTGCCCGGGCTGATCCTGGCCCTCATCGGCCTGCACCTGCTCCTGGTCGTGCTGCACAAGCACACGCACTTCCCCGGGCCGGGCCGGACCGAGCGCAACGTCGTCGGGTTCCCGCTGTTCCCGGTGTACGTGGCGAAGGCCGGCGGCTTCTTCTTCGTGGTGTTCGGCGTGCTCGCGCTCATGGGCGGCACGATGAGCATCAACCCGGTCTGGAACTACGGCCCCTACGACCCGTCACCCGTCTCCGCCGGCGCCCAGCCCGACTGGTACATGCTCTTCCTCGAGGGCGCGCTCCGGCTCATGCCCGGAGCGGGCACGGAGTGGGTCATCGGCGGGTACACGCTCTCGCTCAACGTGCTCGTCCCGGCCGTCGTGATCCCTGGCCTGCTGTTCACCCTGCTCGCGCTGTACCCCTTCATCGAGGCGTGGGCGACGGGCGACAAGCGGGAGCACCACGTGCTCGACCGCCCGCGCAACGCACCCGTGCGCACGGCGACCGGCGTCGCGATCCTCACGGCGTTCTTCATCCTCATCCTCGCGGGCTCCAACGACCTCATCGCGACGCACTTCGGGCTGTCCATCAACGACATCTCGGAGCTCTTCCGCTTCGTGCTCCTCATCGTGCCCTTCGCGGCGTTCTGGGTCACCAAGCGGATCTGCCTCGGGCTCCAGCGCAAGGATCGCGAGCTGGTGCTGCACGGCCACGAGACGGGTCGCATCGTGCGTTTCGCCAACGGCGAGTACGTCGAGGTGCACAAGCCTCTCGACGAGTACGAGCGCTGGATCCGCGTGCACCACGAGCCGCGCCGACCGCTCGAGATCCTCCCCGCCGAGGACGAGCACGGCGTGCGCCGCAAGGGCTTCCGCAAGGACGCGCTGCGGGCACGCGCCTCGCGCTTCTTCTACGAGGACCGCGTCGAGCCGGTCACGCCGGCGGAGCTCGTGGCCGCGCACTCGCACGGCGAGCACGACGCCCTGCCGTCGGCGGAGCACGAGACCCCGCAGGTCGGGACCGGCTCCGGCGGCGGGCGGCACGCCCTCACGGGTGCCCCCCTCCCCGACGAGGACGGCACGGACCAGTCCCCCGTGCAGGGCCACTGAGGCCGACCGCGTGGGCACCCCGGGCTCGTCACGCAGCGCAGCGCGCCGCGTGACGAGCCCGTTCGCGTCCGCCTGACGCCATCCATCTGTACCGATGACCGAGACGTCGCACACCGCGACCTGACCAGGAGGAGCAGCGTCATGGCTGACTACACCCTGCCCGATCTGCCGTACGACTACGCCGCGCTGGAGCCGCACATCTCCGGGCGGATCATGGAGCTGCACCACGACAAGCACCACGCCGCGTACGTCACGGGCGCCAACACCGCCCTCGAGAAGCTCGCCGAGGCGCGTGAGAAGGGCGACTTCGCAGCCGTCAACCTGCACGAGAAGAACCTCGCGTTCAACCTCGGCGGGCACGTCAACCACTCGGCGTTCTGGCAGAACCTCTCGCCCGAGGGCGGGGACCGCCCGGTCGGGGAGCTCGCCGCGGCGATCGACGAGTTCTTCGGCTCGTTCGACGCCTTCCAGGCCCACTTCGCCGCCACGGCGCTGGGCATCCAGGGGTCCGGCTGGGCCATCCTCGCCTGGGACTCCGTGGGCCAGCGGCTCGGGGTCTTCCAGCTCTACGACCAGCAGGGCAACATCCCCCTGGGCATCGTCCCGATCGTCCTGCTGGACATGTGGGAGCACGCCTTCTACCTGGACTACGTCAACGTCAAGGCGGACTACGTCAAGGCGTGGTGGAACATCGTCAGCTGGGCCGACGCCGGCGCCCGCTTCGAGCGTGCACGCACGCAGACGCAGGGGCTCATCGTCCCCTTCGCCTGAGCGACCCGGCCGTCCCCGACGGGCGCGGTGCGCGCGTGCGCACCGCGCCCGTCGGCGTCCCAGGGTCTGCTAGACAGTCCCGATGGCCGAACCCTTACCCAGCCCCGACCCATGGAGCCAGGAGCCGTGGGCCGTCCGGCTCGAGTGGGGCCGGACGGGTGCGCTGCGCGTCGCGGCTCATGCCGGCCTCACCGTCGTGGTGGACGTGCTCTCCTTCACCACGACGCTCTCCGTCGCCGCGGACCTGGGCACGACGGTGCTTCCGTACCCCGCGCACGACGCCGGCGCCGTCGGGTACGCCGCTGAGCACGACGCCGTGCTCGCCGGCCGACGCGGGGATGACGGCCCGAACCTCTCCCCCGCGTCGCTGCGACGCTCGGCGCCTCCAGCGCGCCTCGTGCTCCCCTCACCGAACGGCTCGACGATCGCCACGGCCCTCGCAGGGTCCCGCTCCGCCGTCGTCGGCGCCTGCCTGCGCAACGCGCTCCTCGTCGGCCCCTGGGCGCGAGCCCTGGGGGCGCAGGCACAGTCCGTCGCCGTCGTGCCCGCCGGCGAGCGGTGGCCCGACGGATCGTTGCGGCCCGCGGCCGAGGACCTGTGGGGCGCCGGCGCCGTCGTCGAGTCGCTCCTGCGTGCGGGCTGGGCCGACGCCTCCCCCGAGGCGCGGCTGGCAGCGGCGGCCTACCGCGACGTGGCTGGGGACGTGCGAGGTGCTCTCGAGGCCTGCGCGAGCGGACGGGAGCTCACTGCGGCCGGACATGGCGAGGACGTGGCGATCGCCGCGGAGCTCGGCGCGGGGCGCACCGTGCCGGCGCTGGGCCCCCGCGGCTTCGTGCCGATCTTCCCTCCCGCGTCCGCGCGGCTCTGAGGCACATCCCGTGACCATCGCCCCGCCGGGCTGGCGGCGTGGTGACGAACGACGACGCCCGCCCGTCCCGGTCGGGACGAGCAGGCGTCGGGAGATTGCGGTGCCGGCGACTGGGTCAGTGCGCGTGCTGCCCGCGGGAGAACTCGAACACCCAGCCGACGAGGCCGATGAGGCCGACGCCCGCGCCGATGGCCAGGAGCCACCAGCCGATGGCGAGCGACGCGAACGAGATCGCCGCGCCGAGCGCGAGCACGAGCGGCCACCAGCTCCACGGGCTGAAGACCCCCTGGTCCCCCGCCCCCTGCTCGACGTCGGCGTAGGGGTCGTCCTCCGGCCGGGCGTCGATCCGCCGCGCCAGGAGGCCGAGGTAGCCGCCGATCATCGCCACGAGGCCGGCCGTCAGGAACAGCGCACCGGTGCCGACCGCCTCCCAGCCGCTCCACCAGCCGTAGACGGTCGCGACGACGAGGAAGAAGGGCACGAACACCAGGAAAAGGCGCGTCTCGAACTTCATCGCTGGTCCCCGTCCTTCGCGTTGCCGCCGTCGGTCACGTCGTCACCCGGGTCGGGCCGGCGCCCGTCGTCGACGACGGTCGTCGACGACTGCTCGGGCTCGGCGTCGCCCGTCGCCAGGCGCTCCGCCGCGAGGGACGTCGAGCCGCGGCGGTCGGCCTCCCAGTCGAGGGCACCCGCATCCGGCTCCACGTGGTCCATCGCCGCGACCTCGGGGTGGTGCAGGTCGAAGGCGGGACGCTCCGAGCGGATGCGTGGGAGGGACGTGAAGTTGTGCCGGGGCGGGGGGCACGACGTCGCCCACTCGAGCGAGTTGCCGTAGCCCCAGGGGTCGTCGACCGTGACCTTCGGGGCGTTCCGCCAGGTGATGTAGACGTTCCAGAGGAACGGCAGCGTGGATGCGCCGAGGACCATCGAGCCCACGGTGGAGACCTGGTTCATCCAGGTGAACCCGTCCTCCGGCATGTAGTCCGCGTACCGCCGGACCATGCCCTGCGCACCCAGCCAGTGCTGGATGAGGAACGTCGCGTGGAAGCCGAAGAACAGCAGCCAGAAGTGGATCTTGCCGAGGCGCTCGTCGAGCATGCGACCGGTGAACTTGGGCCACCAGAAGTAGAAGCCCGCGAACATCGCGAACACCACGGTGCCGAAGACGACGTAGTGGAAGTGCGCCACCACGAAGTAGGTGTCGGAGACGTGGAAGTCGAGCGCCGGGCTCGACAGGATGACGCCCGTCAGGCCGCCGAACAGGAACGTCACGAGGAAGCCGACCGACCAGAGCATCGGCGTCTCGAACGTCAGCTTGCCGCGCCACATGGTGCCGATCCAGTTGAAGAACTTCACACCGGTCGGCACGGCGATGAGCATCGTCATGAGGGCGAAGAACGGCAGGAGCACCGCTCCCGTCACGTACATGTGGTGCGCCCACACGGTGACCGACAGGGCGGCGATCGCGATCGTGGCGTAGACGAGGCCCTTGTAGCCGAAGAGCGGCTTGCGGCTGAACACGGGGAAGATCTCGGAGACGATGCCGAAGAACGGCAGCGCGATGATGTAGACCTCGGGGTGGCCGAAGAACCAGAACAGGTGCTGCCACAGGATGGCGCCGCCGTGCTCGGGGTTGAACACCTGCGAGCCGAACCGGCGGTCCGAACCGAGCGCGAACAGCGCGGCGGCGAGCGGCGGGAATGCCATGAGCACGAGCAGGCTCGTGACCAGCGTGTTCCAGGTGAAGATCGGCATCCGGAACATCGTCATGCCGGGCGCGCGCATCGTGAGGATCGTGGTGATGAAGTTCACCGCGCCGAGGATGGTGCCGAATCCACCGAGGGCGAGCCCGAAGACCCACAGGTCTCCACCCAGCCCTGGCGAGTACGTCGTCGTCGACAGCGGGGTGTACGCGAACCACCCGAACGACGCGGCACCCTGCGGGGTGAAGAAGCCCGACACCGCGATGATCCCGCCGAAGAGGTAGAACCAGTACGCCAGCATGTTCAGCCGCGGGAAGGCGACGTCGGGCGCACCGATCTGCAGCGGCATGATGACGTTCGCGAAACCGGCGAACAGCGGCGTCGCGAACAGCAGCAGCATGATCGTGCCGTGCATGGTGAAGAGCTGGTTGTACTGCTCCTTGCTCTGCACGATCTGGATGCCGGGCGCGAACAGCTCGGCCCGGATCACCAGCGCCATGATCCCGGCGAGGCAGAAGAAGAAGAACGACGAGATCAGGTACATGTACCCGATCGTCTTGTGGTCGGTGGACGTGACCCACTTGATCACCGTGCGCCCGAGCGACTGCCGGCGCGGCGCGAGCCCCGGGATCGTCTCCACTGCGGCGGCCATCAGCCCTCCCCGGACGGGATCGCGTTGTCGTCGCCGCGGTTCTGCGTGCGATCGAGGTCGGAGCCGAGCGAGCCGGTCTGGCCGGCGTCGCGCAGGGCCTCCATCTGCTCGTCGTACTCCTCGCGGGAGACGACGGCGACGTTGAAGAGCATCCCCGAGTGGAACTCGCCGCAGAGCTCGGCGCACTTGCCCGCGTAGACGCCCTCGTTCGTCGGCACGATCTGGAACACGTTGGTGCGCCCCGGGATCATGTCCTTCTTGTAGAGGAACGCCGGCACCCAGAACGAGTGGATGACGTCGCGCGACGCGAGCTGGATCTCGACGCGCTCGTCGACCGGCAGGTACAGGGTCGGCAGGTCGTCGGGGTTGCCCGGCTCACCGACCTCGATGACGTGCTGCCCGGTCTCGTAGACGTCGTCGTCGAGGTAGTTGAAGTCCCAGCTCCACTGCTTGCCGACCACCTGGACCGTGAGGTCGGGCGAGGCGCTGATGTCCTCGATCGCCGCGGTGTCGCGCTCCGTGTAGAAGTACAGGACGCCGATCATGAGGATCGGCAGGATGACGTACATGATCTCGAGCGGGACGTGGTACCGCAGCTGCACCGGGAGCGTGTCGTCGTCCTTGCGCTTGCGGTAGACCGCGACGCACCACAGGACCAGGCCCCACGTGACGATGCCGACCGCGAGGGCGGCGATCCAGGAGCCGGTCCACAGCGTCGTGATCCGCTCGGTCATGTTGGTGACCTGCTCGCCGTCCTCGGCACCGGGCAGGAAGCCGCGTCGGGCCTCGGCGGAGCAGCCGCTCAGGACGAGCGCCACGCCCCCGGCGAGCGCCGCGAGACGGGCGACGCCTGCGCGTCGGCTGGGGTGTTGCACGTCCAAGGGGTGCCTCTCATGTCATGCAGCCCTGCCGACGCCGCCTGCGCAGCAGCCTCGGTGGGACTTTGGTCCTCGACGCGAGCAGCCTAGCGCGGCGGCGGCGTGCCGCAGGCCGGACGCGCAGCCGATCCGGACGGCTAGCGTGGGCGGCGTGAGCGAGCCGCAGGACGTCCCGCCGCAGGTCGCACGGCAGGCCCGGGTCTATCTCGACGCCGGCGGCCGCGCCCCGGTGCACCC
>CAUQTR010000025.1:0-11202 GCA_963521045.1 uncultured Actinotalea sp. | reverse complement strand
GGCCCGTAGCCGACGAGCTGCACGCGGGGGTCGCGCACCGCCGTGGTGCCGTCGAGCTCGATCCCGCCGGCGTCGGTGCGCAGCCGCAGCGGCGCGAGGTGCACGAGGTCCGCGCGGAAGCCGGTGGCCCACAGGATGACGTCGGCGTGCTCCCGGGTCCCGTCGGCCCAGACGACGCCGTCCGGCTCGATCCGCTCGAACATCGGCAGCCGCCGGTAGACGCCCCGCTCCGCCGCGGCCTGCTCCTGCTCGCGCAGCATGAGACCCGTGACGCTCACGACGCTGCGGGGAGGCAGACCGCGCCGCACGCGGTCCTCGACGAGCGCGACGGCCGCACGCCCCTCCGCGGGGGAGAACGGCGTCGAGCGCCACTGCGGGGGCCTGCGGGTGACCCAGGTGGTCGTGGCGACCTCGCTGATCTCGGCCAGGATCTGCACGGCGGACAGCCCACCGCCGACGACGACCACGTGCTGCCCGGCGACGTCGTCCGGGCCGCGGTACCCCTGGGTGTGCAGCTGGCGCCCGGCGAAGGTCTCCGCGCCGGGGTAGCGGGGCACGAACGGCCGCTCCCAGGTCCCGGTCGCGTTGACGAGCGTGCGGGTCGTCCACGTGCGGCCGCCGCCCGTGACGCGCAGCAGCCCGGGCGCGGCGGGGTCGTCCTCGACGCGCTCGGCCCGGACCGGTCGCAGGACGGGCAGTCCTCGGCGCCGCTCGTAGTCGGCGAACACCTGCGGCACGACGACGTTCGCGCGCGCGCCGCTCGTGGCGGGGGCGTCGTCGTCGGGCAGCGCCGCCACGCCGTGGACGTCGGCCATCGACAGCGTGTCCCACCGGTGCTGCCAGGCGCCCCCGGGCGCCGCGTTCGCGTCCAGCACGACGACGTCGTCCCACGCGCGCAGTCCGAGCCGGAGCAGGTGGTGCGCCGCGGAGAGCCCGGCCTGGCCGGCTCCCACGACGACGGACTGCAGCACGGTTCCCACGCCCGCACAACGCCGTGACGCCGCCCCGTCTTCCGCTGCGGGCGCCCGGCGTCGGCACGGCCGAGAACGGGAAAAGGCGTTCCGCAGCAGGGCCGGTCTCATCCATCGAAGTTCTTGACCTCGACGTGCTACGGCCCGAGGCGATCGGCCGTGACGGACGGATCCGACGGTCGAGCACCGGAATCGCGACGTGATCCGTTGGCGTCGAGCCTCCGGTGCGCGCACGTGCCGCCGCCCTGCCCCGCGCGCTGTCTCGACATCCGAGACGTACTGGCCAGTATCGAATGTGTAACGATCACTGCGCCGGTTCGTTACGTGTCCCGTATGCCGGAAAATCGAGTTGTACAGTCGCCCGCATCCATGGTGGATGCCCTGGGCCGCTCGTGCTGCCGGTTCTCCGGACGCCTCGCGACCGTGGCCTCGCACCGCATCCTTGTCAGGAGGAACAGTGAGAATCAGGCGAATCGGCGCCGCAGGCGCTCTCGTCGCATCAGGCGCCCTGGTGCTGTCTGCGTGCGCGACGCCCACCCAGTCCGCGATCGAGGAGGACACCCGCCTCACGGTCGGCTGGAACCAGCCCTTCTTCTCGTACAACGAGTCGACGTCGAACGGGAACGCGACCGCGAACGCGGTCATCAAGTACCTGACGGTCGGGTCGTTCCAGTACTACAACAACGAGCCCGCGCTGGTGAAGGACGAGAGCTTCGGCACGATCGAGAAGCTCTCCGACGACCCGCTCACGGTCAAGTACACGATCGCCGAGGGCACGCAGTGGTCCGACGAGGTCCCCGTGGACGCTGCTGACCTCCTCCTCGAGTTCGTCGGCGAGTCCGGCATCTACAACGAGGGCGAGATCGAGTACGACGAGGAGACCGGCGCGATCATCGAGCACGAGAACCTCTTCTTCGACGGCGCAGCCATCGGCGGCGGCCTGTCGAACGTGACCGAGGTCCCCGAGGTCGGCGACGACGGCAGGTCGATCACGCTCGTCTACGACGAGCCCTTCGTCGACTGGGAGGTCGCCCTGGCGGCCCCCGTGGTGCCGGCGCACGTCGTGGCCCAGAACGCCCTCGAGATCGAGGACGCGCAGGAGGCCAAGGATGCGCTCATCGCGGCGATCGAGGAGGGCGACACCGAGACGCTCAAGCCGGTCGCCGACTTCTGGAACTCCGGCTTCGACTTCACCGACCTCCCCGACGACCCGAGCCTGTACCTCGCGTCCGGCCCGTACGTCATGTCCGAGCTCTCCGCCGACGACGCGTACGTCACGCTGACGGCCAACGAGAACTACGGCGGCGACCTCGAGCCCAAGGTCGAGACCATCACGGTCCGCTACAACGAGGACCCGATGGCCCAGGTCCAGGCGCTGCAGAACGGCGAGCTGGACATCATCAACCCCCAGGCGACCGCCGACGTCATCACGGCGCTCGAGGGCGTCGAGGGCGTCACGGTGCAGACCGGCGTCGAGGCGACGTACGAGCACCTCGACCTCACGATGAACAACGGCGGCCCGTTCGACCCGGCCACCTACGGCGGTGACGAGGAGAAGGCGAAGATGGTTCGCCAGGCCTTCCTGCTCGCCATCCCGCGTCAGGAGGTCATCGACAAGATCATCGCGCCGCTGAACCCCGACGCCGAGATCCGCAACTCGCAGACGCGCGTCCCCGGCTCGCCCGGCTACGACGACATCGTCGCGGCCAACGGCTCTGACTTCTACGCCGAGGTCGACATCCCGGCCGCCCAGGCGCTCCTCGCGGAGGCCGGCGTCACCACGCCGATCGACGTGACGATGCTCTACGGCAAGTCGAACGCCCGCCGCGCGGCCGAGTACCAGCTGTACGCGGAGTCCGTCGGCGACGCCGGCTTCAACCTCATCGACGGCGGTGACGACAACTGGGGATCGCTGCTCGGCAGCGGCACCTACGACGTCTCGCTGTTCGGCTGGCAGTCCACCTCGCTCGGTGTGAGCGAGTCGGCCGCCACGTTCCGCTCCGACGGCGGCAACAACATGTCCGGCTACTCGAGCGAGACCGTCGACTCGCTGTACGACGAGCTCGAGGCGACGTTCGACGAGGAGGAGCAGCTGCGCATCCTCGGTGACATCGAGAAGGAGCTGTGGGAGGACGCGTACGGCGTCACCATCTTCCAGTTCCCGGGTGTCGTCGCGAACCGCGACACGGTCGCCGGTGTGAAGAACGGCGTGCTGTCGCCGAGCGTGTTCTGGAACTTCTGGGAGTGGGACCCGAGCGAGGGTGCCGTTCAGGAGTCCGAGGAGGGCTGACCTCCGCAGGAGCGGCACGGCCGCTCCGCTGCAGCACCGGGGGCGCCGGGACATTGTCCCGGCGCCCTCGGGTGCGTCAGGCCTGGCCAGGGGCTCACACTGGCACCCAGGTCCCGATGACCGCCCGATGACCGCCCGATGACCGCCCGGTGGTTACCCGCCGGTAGTATGCGTGCGTTCTGCGCGCCTCCCCCTTCCCCTCAGCGAGGTTTGACGGATCCGATGCTCACCTTCCTCGTGAGGCGACTCGCCTCGGCTGCGGCCGTGCTGCTCGCGTCGACCTTCGTCTTCTTCATGCTCGTCGACGCCGCCACGGATCCCCTCGAGGACCTGCGCGAGAGCTCGCAGATCAACCGCGACCAGCTCATGGAGACGCGGATCCAGCAGCTCAACCTCGACACGCCTGCGGTGCTGCGCTACTTCATCTGGCTCCGGGGTCTGCTGGGCTTCCTCTGGGGCGACGGGACGCTCGGCGAGAGCTGGCGCACCAACCGGGACGTCGTGGACATGCTCGGCGGCGCGGTGGGCGTGACGCTGCGGCTCGTCGTCGTCGCGACGCTGCTCGCGATGATCACCGGCATCACGGTCGGCATCGCGAGCGCGCTGCGCCAGTACACGGGCTTCGACTACTCGATCACCTTCGCGTCGTTCCTGCTGTACTCGCTGCCCACCTTCTGGATCGCCGTCCTGCTCAAGCAGTGGGGAGCGATCGGCTTCAACGACTTCCTGCGGGACCCGACCATCGGGCTCTGGGGTCTGATCGGGATCGCTCTGGTGGCGGGGCTGGTCTGGTCGGCGCTCGTCGCCGGCGACGCGCGGCGTCGTCTCATCACCTTCCTCGCGGCGGCCGCGGCCACGGCGCTGACGCTCTGGTTCGTCTCCTCGACGGGCTGGTTCCTCAACCCGAGCCTGGGCCCGGTGCTGATCGGCGTCACGGGCGTCGCGATCGCGTTCGGCGTCACGGTGCTGAGCACGGGCCTGCGCAACCGGCGTGCCCTCTACTCGGCGCTCACGGTCGTCGCCATCGGGACCGCACTGTGGTACCCGCTCCAGTTCGTCTTCCCCTACGCGACGATCTGGATGGTCCTGGGCCTGCTCGCCGCGTCCCTCGGTGTCGCAGCCCTCGTGGGCTGGGCCTTCGGCGGGCCGGACCGTGGCCAGTCGATGCGGACCGCCGCCCTCACCGCGCTCGGCGTGTCGATCCTCATCTTCGCGGACCGGGTCATGCAGGTGTGGCGGATCTACTCCGACTACAGCGACAACCGGCCGATCGCCACGCTCGGCGCCGCGACCCCGGGCCTCAACGGCGACTTCTGGGTCGAGACGCTCGACCAGTACACCCACCTCATCCTGCCGACGACGTCGCTGCTGCTCATCTCGTTCGCGAGCTACACGCGGTACGCGCGCGGCAGCCTGCTCGAGGTGCTCAACCAGGACTACATCCGCACCGCGCGCGCCAAGGGGCTCACCGAGCGCACCGTCGTGATGCGGCACGCGTTCCGCAACGCGCTCATCCCGCTCGCGACGATCATCCCGCTGGACATCGCGGCGATCCTCAGCGGTGCCGTCATCACGGAGCGCATCTTCGGCTGGACGGGCATGGGCAACATGTTCATCACGTCGCTCAACGGCGACGACCCGTACCCGATCATGGGCTTCTTCATCGTGACCGGCACGGTCGCCGTCCTCGCCAACCTCGTCGCCGACCTCGTCTACGCCGGTCTCGACCCACGGATCAGGGTGAACGCATGACCCAGACGCCTCTCACCACGCCGCCGCCCCCGGAGGACGCGACCGAGCGGCTCGAGAACGCCATCGAGCTCAAGGAGGTCGAGGGCCTCTCGCAGGGCCAGATCGTCTTCCGCCGGTTCGTCCGCCACAAGGGCGCGATGGTCGCCGGCGGCGTCCTGCTCGGGATCGTCCTGCTGGCCACGACGTCGATCGGCATCGGCCCGATCGACGGCTGGTGGCAGTGGGACCACGTCCGCACGCACGACACCGAGGTGGCCGGCGGGCGGCCCACGCTTCATGTGGGTCTCGACGGGATCAGCCCCGGGAACTTCCCGTTCGGTCAGGACGAGATCGGGCGCGACCTGTTCGCGCGCGTCATGTTCGGCACCCAGCGCTCGCTCACCGTCATGGTCCTCATCGGACTGCTCGCGACGACGATCGGCATCACGTTCGGCGCGCTGTCCGGCTTCTTCCGCGGCCGTGTCGACACGCTCCTCATGCGCTTCACGGACATGGTCATCACCATCCCGATCATCGTCATCGGCGCGGTGCTCGGCGAGGCGCTCGGCGGCGGCAACGCGGTCCTCCTGGGTCTCGCGCTCGGACTCGTCACCTGGACGACGATGTCGCGGCTGGTCCGCGGCGACTTCCTCTCGCTGCGCGAGCGCGAGTTCGTCGACGCCGCGCGCGTCGCCGGCGCGAGCAACGGCCGGATCATGTTCAAGCACATGCTCCCGAACGCCATCGGCGTGATCATCGTCAACACGACGCTGCTCATGGCGTCGGCGATCATCCTCGAGACGTCGCTCAGCTACCTGGGCTTCGGCGTCAGCCCGCCCGACGTGTCGCTCGGCCAGCTCATCAACGAGTACCAGTCGGCCTTCTCCACGCGACCGTGGCTCTTCTGGTGGCCGGGCCTGTTCATCATCGCGATCGCGCTCTGCGTCAACTTCATCGGGGACGGGCTGCGTGACGCGTTCGACCCGCGGCAGCGCAAGGTCCCCAGCAAGCGCAAGCTGCGTCAGGGCTGATGGGTCACCACGAGCCCGGCGACGGTCGTCGCGGCCAGCACCGCGAGCACCGTCAGGGTGCCGCGGTGCCACCGCGTGACCGGTCGGCTGCGCTCGAGGCGCGGCTGGTCGAGGTGGCCGGCGTCGCGCAGGGCCTCCCAGCGGCTGCGCACGATCACCGCGGCGTCGCCCGACGCCGTGCCGGGCAGGTCGCCCGGGCGCACGCTCCCGGCCGCGCCGTAGGTCGACTCGGGCAGCCCGCGCAGGTCGGGCTCGACGACGTCCTTGCTGCCCCGGCGGCCGGGGGCCGGCGCCGCCCACGCGGCGAACGTCCCGTAGGCCGTGACGAGCGTCAGCGCGTAGCGGGTGTCGATCCGCTGGATCGACGGCCACGGCAGCTCGACGCTGCGCAGCACGTTGTGCAGGGTGACGCCGGCGTCGGACACCTCGACCGACGGCAGCCAGTACGCCGCCCAGACGACCGCGCCGACCAGCGCGACGCCGGGCGCGTACCGGAGGACGTCCGTCGCGTCGCCCGTCAGCGCGAGGCTGGCCAGGCCGTACGCCGCGAGCGCGGCGATCACGCCGGCCAGCCACCGGCCCGACGTCGGGCGGAAGATCAGACTCGTCTCGTCCACGCGGCCAGTTTCCCAGACCCCTCCCTGCGCCCGAGCCACCGAAGGATGCCCCACCGTGACCACTGAGATCACCGACACGGCGACCGCGCCGATCCTCGCGGTCGACAACCTCGGCGTGGAGTTCTGGGTCGACGGCGAGTGGTACCCCGCCGCGATCGAGGTCAGCTACGAGGTGAGCCCGGGCGAGGTGCTCGCGATCGTCGGTGAGTCCGGCTCGGGCAAGACGCAGTCGTCGATGTCGCTCATCGGGCTCCTGCCGAGCAACGGCCGGGCGACGGGCAGCGCGAAGCTGGCGGGCCGCGAGCTCATCGGCCTGAGCCACTCGCAGCTGCGGCACGTGCGCGGCAACGAGGTCGCGGTCATCTTCCAGGAGCCGATGACCGCGCTGAACCCCGTCTACACGGTCGGCTTCCAGATCGTCGAGACCCTGCGCACGCACCGCGACATCGGGCCCAAGCGGGCGCGCGAGCGGGCGATCGAACTGCTGAAGATGGTCGAGATCCCGAACCCGGAGCTCTCGGTCGACAAGTACCCGCACCAGCTCTCCGGCGGCCAGCGCCAGCGCGCGATGATCGCGCAGGCGCTCGCGCTGGACCCGAAGCTGCTCATCGCCGACGAGCCGACGACGGCGCTCGACGTCACGGTCCAGGCCGAGATCCTCAAGCTCATGCGCGAGCTGCGGCACCGGATCGACTCGGGCATCCTCCTCATCACCCACGACATGGGTGTGGTCGCGGACCTCGCGGACCGGATCCTCGTCATGAAGGACGGCCGCATCGTCGAGCGCGGGACCGCGGACGAGATCTTCAACCGCCCGCAGCACGCGTACACCCAGCAGCTGCTGGCCGCGGTGCCGCACCTCCTCTCGCACACGGAGGAGGTCGCCGCGCCCGGCACCTCGTCGGGCACGGCCCAGGTCACCGAGCGCGCGCGGCCGGCGGCGCACGGCATCGCCGAGGGCGGCGCGGACGTGTTCGTCGCGAAGAACCTGGCGATCGAGTACCCCAAGCGCGGCCGCATCCCGGCCTTCCGTGCCGTCGACGGCATCGACCTCACGATCGGCCAGGGCGAGGTCGTCGGCCTGGTGGGGGAGTCCGGCTCGGGGAAGACCACCGTGGGCCGCGCCGCGGTCGGGCTGCTGCCCGTCGTCGACGGCAGCCTGACGATCGGCGGGCACGAGATGAAGGGCATCGGCTCCAAGGAGCTGCGCGAGGTGCGCAACCACGTCTCGATCGTCTTCCAGGACCCGGGCTCGTCGCTCAACCCGCGCCTGCCCATCGGTGAGTCGATCGGTGAGCCGCTGTACCTGCACAAGATCGCCAAGGGCGCCGAGCTCGACCGCCGCGTCGAGGCCCTGCTCGACCAGGTCCACCTGTCCCGCAGCATGCGCAACCGCTACCCGCACGAGCTCTCGGGCGGTCAGCGTCAGCGCGTCGGCATCGCGCGCGCGCTCGCGCTCTCGCCCAAGCTGCTCGTGGCGGACGAGCCGACGTCGGCGCTCGACGTCTCGGTCCAGGCGCGCGTGCTCGACCTGTTCCAGGAGCTGCAGCGCGAGTACGGCTTCGCGTGCCTGTTCATCAGCCACGACCTCGCCGTCGTCGAGATCCTCTCCGAGCGCATCGCGGTGATGCACAAGGGCAAGCTGATCGAGCAGGGCCCGCGCGAGCAGATCCTGCGCGCACCCCAGGAGGACTACACGCGCCGCCTGCTCGCCGCGGTGCCGGTGCCGGACCCGGCGGAGCAGCGCAAGCGCCGCGAGCTGCGCGACCGCCTGCTCGAGGAGGAGGCCGCCCGCATGGGCATGCGCGAGACGGTGCCGCCGACCGACCGCGGCGACGTCGAGCGGCTCGAGCTCCAGAACCGCACCGACCAGGACTAGCGCGGACACCGGCGGCGACGTCGCCGGCCACCCACGGACGACGACGACGCCGGCCCACCTCCCGCGAGGTAAGCCGGCGTCGTCGTACGGGTAGAATCGCACGGCGCGCCCCACGACGCGGCGCTGCGAACCCCCTTCTTCTCCTGAGATGAGTACCCGCATGCCTGTGCGCTCCGACCTGCGCAACGTCGCGATCGTCGCCCACGTCGACCACGGCAAGACCACCCTCGTCGACGCCATGCTGTGGCAGTCGGGCTCCTTCGGGTCCCACGCGCACGTCGACGAGCGCGCGATGGACTCGGGCGACCTCGAGCGTGAGAAGGGCATCACGATCCTCGCCAAGAACACGGCGATCCGGTACCGCGGGCCCGCCGCGGCGGCCGCGGGCGAGCCCGACGGCATCACGATCAACGTCATCGACACCCCGGGCCACGCCGACTTCGGCGGCGAGGTCGAGCGCGGTCTGTCGATGGTCGACGGCGTCGTGCTGCTGGTCGACGCGAGCGAGGGCCCGCTCCCGCAGACCCGCTTCGTGCTGCGCAAGGCGCTCGCCGCGAAGCTGCCGGTGATCCTGCTGGTGAACAAGGTCGACCGGCCCGACTCCCGGATCGAGGAGGTCGTGCACGAGTCGACCGACCTGCTGCTCGGCCTCGCGAGCGACCTGCACGACGACGTGCCGGACCTCGACCTCGACGCGATCCTCGACGTCCCGGTCGTCTACGCCGCCGCCAAGGCCGGACGCGCGTCGCTCGAGCAGCCGGCGGACGGCACCATGCCCGACAGCGCCGACCTCGAGCCGCTCTTCGCGACCATCATCGAGAAGATCCCCGCCCCGACCTACGAGGAGGGCGCGCCGCTCCAGGCTCACGTCACGAACCTCGACGCGTCCCCGTTCCTCGGCCGCCTCGCGCTGCTCCGGGTCTTCAACGGCACCATCCGCAAGGGTCAGACGGTCGCCTGGGCCCGTGCCGACGGCACGCTGCAGAACGTGCGGATCACCGAGCTGCTCGAGACCAAGGCGCTCGACCGGGTCCCGACCGACCAGGCCGGCCCCGGGGACATCGTCGCGGTCGCCGGGATCGCCGACATCACGATCGGCGAGACGCTCACCGACCCGGCCGACCCCCGGCCCCTGCCCCTCATCACGGTCGACGACCCGGCGATCTCCATGACCATCGGGATCAACACGTCGCCGCTCGCGGGCAAGGGCGGCAAGGGGCACAAGGTCACGGCGCGGCAGGTCAAGGACCGCCTCGACTCCGAGCTCATCGGCAACGTCTCGCTGCGGGTGCTCCCGACCGAGCGCCCGGACGCCTGGGAGGTCCAGGGCCGCGGCGAGCTGGCGCTGGCCATCCTCGTCGAGCAGATGCGTCGCGAGGGCTTCGAGCTCACGGTCGGCAAGCCGCAGGTCGTCACGCGTCAGGTCGACGGCAAGGTCCACGAGCCGATGGAGCACATGACGATCGACGTCCCCGAGGAGTACCTCGGCGCCGTCACGCAGCTCCTCGCCCAGCGCAAGGGCCGCATGGAGACCATGTCGAACCACGGCACCGGCTGGGTCCGGATGGAGTTCGTGGTGCCGGCGCGCGGGCTCATCGGTTTCCGCACGCAGTTCCTCACCGAGACGCGCGGTACGGGCATCGCCTCGTCGATCTCGCACGGCTACGAGCCGTGGGCCGGTCCCATCGAGACCCGCACCAACGGCTCGCTGGTCGCCGACCGCGCAGGCAAGGTGACTCCCTTCGCGATGATCAACCTCCAGGAGCGTGGCTCCTTCTTCGTCGACCCCACGCAGGAGGTGTACGAGGGCCAGATCGTCGGGGAGAACTCCCGCAACGAGGACATGGACGTGAACATCACCAAGGAGAAGAAGCTCACGAACATGCGGTCCTCCACGGCCGACAACTTCGAGAACCTCGTGCCGCCGCGCAGGCTGACCCTCGAGGAGTCCCTCGAGTTCGCGCGCGAGGACGAGTGCGTCGAGGTGACCCCGGAGATCGTCCGGATCCGCAAGGTGGTGCTCGACCAGACCGAGCGCGCCCGCATCACGGCGCGCGCCAAGCGGTCCTGAGCCGACGCCCCGTGGGCGGCACCGAGGCGGAAGCCGGGAGACACCGGGAGGTCGGCGGCGCGGCGCTCCCGACGGGTGGCCTCGTCGCGGTGCACGCGCACCCGGACGACGAGACCCTCGCCACCGGGGCGCTCCTGGCGTCCTTCGCGGCGGCGGGACGCCCGGTCACCGTGGTCACGTGTACCCGCGGTGAGCGGGGCGAGGTGATCGGACCCCTGCGTGACCGGCTCGAGGGGCACGGGGCGGCGCTGGCCGCGCACCGGACCGTCGAGCTCGCGGCAGCCCTCGACGCCCTCGGCGTCCGTGACCACGTGTTCCTCGACGACGTCGCGTCCGACGCGGTCACCGGTGCCGGGCGCTTCGAGGACTCGGGGATGGCCTGGCTCGGCGTGGGCCGTGCCGGCGCCGCGCCGGACCGGTCGCCACGGGCCTTCGTCGACGTCGACGTCGAGGTCGCGGCCGCGGCGCTCGCCGACGTGCTGCGGGACCGGCGGCCCGACGTCGTCGCCGGCTACGAGCCCGGTGGCGGCTACGGGCACCCGGACCACGTGCAGACCCACCGGGTGATGCAGCGCGGCGTCGAGCTCGCGGAGCGGGCGTCCGAGCACCGGC
>CAUQTR010000024.1:0-11238 GCA_963521045.1 uncultured Actinotalea sp. | reverse complement strand
CCCCGGTGCCCTGCACCCGCAGGCCTGAGCGGCCGCGCCGGGCCTCGGGGCGGGGTCAGCCCTCGCGGACGGTTCCCGATCCCTGCACGTCGGCCTCGACCTCGGCGCCGCCCGTGTGGGTCACGACGCCGCTGCCCTCGACCGTGGCCCGGAGCGCACCGTCGACGTCTACCTCGGCGTCGCCCGACCCGTCGATCGACACGGTCGCGTCGCTGCTGGCCAGCTCCCTGCCGAGATAGTTGCCGGACCCCTGGATGTCGACCACCTGCGCGTCCGCTCGGCCGGCGAGCTCCACGTCGCCTGAGCCGTCGAGCTGCACGCGCAGCGCGTCGACGTCGACGCCCGAGACGCGCACGTCACCGGACCCCTCGAGCACGACGTCGAGCTGGGCGGCCGTCGTCTCCGCCGCCTCGACGTCGCCCGACCCGCGCACGTGCACGGCCTGGAGCTCGGTGAGCACGAGGTGGTAGTCGATCTCGCCGTGGTCACCCCAGCCGCGCTGCTCGTTCCCGAGCACCAGGACGCCGTCGCGCACCTCGGCGGTCAGGCGGTCGAGGACACGCTCACCGGCGGTGATCGTCAGCGAGGGCGTGTCCCCGATCTCGACGACGACGTCACCCGACGTCTCCAGCGCGACCGCCGTGGCGTCGTCGAGGCCCGCCACCTCGCGGTCCTCCGTCGTGCGGGGCCCCGCGCCCGCCCCGAGCGCGCCGCAGCCCGCCAGGAGGAGGGCCAGCGTGCCGGTTGCCATGATCGCGCGCAGTGCCATGTCGGTCCTCGATGTGCTCATGGCCCTCGGGCGTTCCGGGGCCGTTGCCAGCGTGGCACCGGCCCGCACCGTGGCCCATCGGGTGGTCCACCCACCCGTCCCTGAGGTCACCCCGAGACCTGGCCGGGGTAGAACCCCACCCGGGCGAGCGGCTCGACCAGCTACCGTCGCTCGGCGGCGACCAGCTCGCGCACCGCGGGCGCGACCTCCTCGCCGAGCACCTGGAGGGCCCGGGGGTCGTCCCCGCCCAGGATGAACGTGCTGAACCCGTGCTCGAGCGCAAGACCGGCGAGCTCCTCGACCCACCGCCGGACGGGTCCGACGAGGAACCCGCCCGAGCGCGCCTCGAACCGCCCGTTGACGTTGAGCAGGCGCCGGACCTGCGCGGGGTCACGGCCCGCCCCGCGCGCCGCCTCGTCGATCGCCGCCTGGGAGGCCGGGACGTCGGCGAGGTCGAGGTAGCCCAGCGACGGCAGCCAGCCGTCCGCGGACCGGCCCGCGAGCGCGAGCATGCGTGGCTTGTAGGCGCCGAGCCAGATCTCGACCGGGTGGGCGGGTGCAGGGCCGCGCTTGGCGCCCGCGACGTGGTGCACCTCGCCGTCCACGCGCAGCGGCCGTCGCTCGTCCGCGTCCCACACGCCGCGGATGATCTCCATCGCGTCCGCGACCGAGCGCAGCGCCTCCCCGGGCGCCAGGCGGTGTGACTTTCTCCGGTGAGTGGCGGCGGTCTTCAGCCGCTCAGGGGCACGGTTAGTTGACTCCGATGACGAGGGTGCTGGCGGCGGCTTCGACGACGTCGTTGGTGATGGTCTGCAGCTCGTTGATCTTCAGGACGCGTTCGATCTGGGGGAAGAGTCGCTCCAGGAGGCGGAAGTTGCCGCGGGTGATGCGGCTGATCGCGGCGATGGTCTGGGCGTCGGTGAAGTCGTCGGGGTTGAGGGTCTTGCCCAGGGAGCGCCAGTGGCGTTGGAGGACGAAGAGCATCTCGTCGGTGCTCAGGGGCCGGTACTGGTGGGCGAAGCCGACGCGGCTGTAGAACTGGGGGTAGTGGCTGAACTGCTTCTCCAGCCCGGGCATGCCGATGAGGATCAGGGCGATCTGGTCGCGGTCGTAGCGGTCCCGTAGGAGCTCGAGCGCGGTGGGGCTCAGGCGTTCGGACTCGTCGACGATGACGAGCTGGACGTAGTTGGTGGTGCGCCGGGTGCCCCACCGGTCCAAGGGGATGCGGTCGGGGGCTTCGACGTGCTGCTGGATGCAGATGCTGGTGCGCGTGATGATCCGGTCCAGGTCCTCGCGCAGCAGCCGCGGGGTGGTCAGGACCCCGGGGGTGTACAGGGCGGTGCGGTTCTTGGCCAGCGCGGCGTAGATCTTGGCGTCGTCATCGCAGCGCGGGCCCCAGTCGGTGAGCAGCTCGTGGGCTTGGTCCCAGTGGGCGTAGCGGCGTGCGGAGACGGTCTTGCCGACCCCGGCCGGCCCGAAGCACAGCCCGATGGTGCGCCCGCGCCGGACGGAGTCGGCGAACTCGGTGAAGCGGCGGTGCTCCTTGGTGACGATGAAGCGTTCGCTCACCTGAGGTCCTCCTTGTAGACCTTGAGCCGCGCCACGGTCGGCACGCGCGGCGGCACGGGCCTGGCAGGGGCGTCGGGGGTGTGGGCGGCGACGACGGCGATCCGCTCGTTGATGCCTCGGCGCAGGGCGCGGCGACGGGCGTTGCGGGCGGCCTGGACGTCCTTGAGGCTGATCTGCTTGGCGTGGTGTTCCTGATCGACGGCGGTGCACAGGAACTGGTCGTGGTCGAAGACGCGGATCTCGGTGATGTCTCTGGGGTCGTAGCGGATGACCACGGGGCGGCCGACGAAGCCGGCGAGGGTCGGTGAGACGTAGCGCATGCCTTGGAAGTGGATGCCGTCGCGGCGCACCGTCCTGGATCGGGCCACGGTCAGCAGCAGCCCGTCCAGCGCCTGGAGGCTGTCGGGAAGGCGTGGCAGCCAGCCGTCGGCGATCCACGCCGACCGCGGCGAGACGCCGAGCTCGCCGTGGGCGCGGTCGTTGTAGTCCAGGACGAACGCCCCGACGGCGGCGTCGAGGTCAGCCAAGGACAGGGCTGGCGCGGGCCAGCGCTCCGCGCCGCTGTGGAGGTGTCCGGGCAGGGTGGTGAGCAGCTCGGTGTTGACCGTGCCGAAGAAGCGCTCGACCTTGCCTCGCCCTTGGGGTCGCGCGACGGCGGAGTGGATCAGGCGGATGTGCAGGTCGACGGCGGTGCGGGCCAGGTGGTCGCTGGTGAAGTCCGACCCGTGGTCGACGTACAACAGGTCGGGGATGCCGCACATCGGCCACCGGGGGTCGGCCTTGGGCCAGATCGCCTGCCGTAGCGCCAGGGCGGTGTGCATCGTTGACGGCGCACCGAAGAAGACCGTGTAGCCGCAGATCGCGCGGGAGCAGTCGTCCATCACGACGGTCAGCCACGGCCGGGCCGGCTTGCCGTCCGTGCCGACGAGCACGATGTCCAGCAAGGTGTGGTCGGCCTGCCACATCGCGTTGGGGCGGTCGGCCGTCCGCCGCAACGCGAGCTCGTACTTGTCCCGGTAGGAGCCTGCTCCCTCGAGGGCGAGGGTGACCATGCCGGGGTCCAGGGCGGTGATGATCGACCGGACGACGCCGTAGGACGGGACCGGCCACGCGGTGCCGGCGCAGACCTTCACCACCGTCCGGTGGATCGCGGCGATCGGTGGGCGGGGCCGGGTCAGCCCGAGCCCTTCGATTAGCGCGATGAGGTCCGCCGGCAGGTGATGCCCGCCCGCGTCCGCCCGCGGCACTCGGCCCAGGGCCGACAGGCCGCCGGCGCGGTAGCGGGCATGCCAGCGTTCCAGCGTGCGCACTCCCAGGCCGTGGTGACGGGCCAGCGCGGCGAGCGGGACCTGGTCCTCGACATGCAGCCGCAGGATCCGCCACCGCCCGTCCGCGTCCACGGCCGGCCTACACGGCGCTCGTGGCTCGTCGTGACGGGGCCGCTGCGGCGGGCGCGCGGTTCAGGGCCCGGTAGATGGTGGTGCGGGAGACGCCGAGCACCTGCCCGATCTGGGCGACGGTCATGTCCTTCTGCTCATACATCCGTCGGGCCGCCCGGACCTGGTCCGCGGACAACGCCGACGGCCGCCCACCGCTGCGGCCCCGAGCACGAGCGGCCGCCAGGCCGGCGTTGGTGCGCTCTCGGATCAGGTCGCGCTCGAACTCGGCCAGTGCCGCGAAGACGTGAAACACCAACCGTCCGCCTGGGGAGGTGGTGTCGATGGTCTCCTGCAACGACCGGAACCCCACGCCGCGGTCGGCCAGGACCTGCAGCTGGTCGATCAGGTGGCGGATCGACCGGCCGAGCCGGTCCAGCCGCCACACCACCAGGGTGTCCCCCGGGCGCAGCTGGTCCAGCAGCTTGTCCAGCTCCGGCCGGTGCTGCAGCGACCCGGAGCCGGTGTCGACGAACACCCGGTAGCACCCGGCCTTGGTCAGCGCATCGACCTGCAGCGACGCGTCCTGATCGGTTGTCGACACGCGCGCGTACCCCAGGAGATGCCCCACGCGTCGACCGTAGCGAAACCCGTCCGACACGGGAAGTATCGCGCCGTAGTTTTCGGCACGCAGTTCCGCTACATCAGGCGCCTCGTCGACGACGCGCGCCGCCCGGCCCTCCGGCGCGTGTAGCGGAATCGTTCGTTTGCGGCACAGGCTGCCGGTTCAGTCAGTGCTGTATAGTTCAGCACATGCTGAGCATTGCTACTCGCCTGGACGTGATGAACCGGTTGGGCCGGGCAATGGCCGACCCAACACGGTCACGGCTCCTGATGGCGTTGTTGGAGCGGCCCGCCTATCCGGCAGAGCTGGCACGCGACCTCGGGCTGACGCGCTCGAACGTGTCGAACCATCTGGCTTGCCTGCGCGACTGCGGCATCGTGGTCGCCGAGCCCGAGGGCCGCCAGACACGTTACGAGATCGCCGACCCGCACCTGGCACGGGCGCTCAACGCACTGGTCGAGGTCACCCTCGCCGTGAATGAGAACGCTCCCTGCATCGATCCTGCCTGCCCTGTTCCCGGGTGCGCCAACGCGGAGCCTGACGCGTGATCGTTTCCTCGGTCCTGCAGGCGATCGGCCTGTTCGTTGCCACCAACATCGACGACATCATCGTGCTCTCGCTGTTCTTCGCCCGGGGCGCAGGGCAACGCGGGACGACGGCCCGGATCACCGCAGGCCAGTACCTCGGGTTCGCCGGCATCCTGGGCACCGCCGTGCTCGTGTCACTGGGCGCGGGAGCATTCCTTCCTGAAGAAGCCATCCCCTACTTCGGGCTCATCCCCCTGGCCCTAGGCGTGTGGGCCGCATGGCGGGCCTGGCGCGGGAGCGACGACGATGACGATGACGCCAAGGTTGAGGGCAAGAACGTCGGCGTCTTGACCGTCGCCGCGGTCACCTTCGCCAACGGAGGAGACAACATCGGCGTCTACGTCCCGGTCTTCCTCAACGTGGGACCTGTAGCCGTGGTCGCCTACTGTGTCGTCTTCCTCCTGCTCGTCGCGCTCCTCGTCATGCTGGCCAAGTTCATCGCCACGCGCCGACCGATCGCCGAAGTCCTCGAACGCTGGGAACACGTGCTGTTCCCGATCGTTCTGATCGGCCTGGGCATCGTCATCCTCGTCAGCGGCGGAGCCTTCGGCCTCTGACGCCCTGCCCCGGCCCATGACGCATCTCGGTTGAGAGACTGCACGCACGGAGCGAAGAGCTCCGAGGAGAGGCATGGTGGATAGCCGCGCCGGTGTTGCCATCGCGTGGCCGCGCTGGCAGATCTCGCGGTAGACCCGCGATCACCCCCTGGTTGTCGGCGCCAGCTGACCCGACCGCCACAGAACACCGACAAGGCCCCGCCACCTGAACGCCAAGACCACACGGTCTCCGCACGAACTGCGGGCTCCCCGCCTGTTCCACTTCCAAGGAAGTGGGACACGGGCCGCGCGGAACCGGTCAGCCGCTGCCGTTCACGCGCAGCAGCTCGTTGGCATGTCGCTGCGGAAGAGGCCGGCGCAGATGCGCAACGCCTCGCTCATGGTCAGGTAGGGCGCCCAGGTGTCGGCGAGGTCGTCGACGGTGAGCCCGAACTTGATCGCGTAGGTCGCGGCGAGCATCACGTCGCCGGCGCCGTCGAGGGCGGCGTGGACCCCGAGGATCTTGCGGGTGTGGGCGTCGACGACGACCTTGAGCGTGCCGCGGGTGTCGCGGTTGGCGAGCGATCGGGGGATGTCCTGGGCATCCAAGACCCGGGAGTCGCACTCGTGCCCGGCGGCCAGTGCCTGCTGCTCGGTCAGGCCCGCGGAGGCGAGCTGGGGGGTCGTGAACGTCACCGACGGCAGGCCGCGGTAGTCGACGGTGGTGGGCCGGCCAAGGGCTCCGGCAGCTGCAGCGTGACCGGTCTGTGCAGCGACGTAGACGTACTGCGGGGCGCCGGAGACGTCACCGGCGGCGAAGATCCGCGGGTTGCTCGTGCGCTGGTGCGCATCCACCGTGATGAACCGTCGGTCGTCGGTGTGCACCCCGGCGTCGTCCAGCCCGAGGTCGTCGGTGTTCGCGTGCCTCCCGGTGGCCACCAGCAGACGCTGACCGGTCAGCTGCGCGCCGCGCTCGGTCCGGACCAGCACGGCGCCGTCGGCGGTGCGCTCGAGCGCCACCGCGCGTTCCTCCACGACGGTGATGCCGTCGTCGGCGAACACGGTCCGCAGCACGTCCGCGACCTCTGGCTCGGCGTGAGGCGCGAGCCGGCCGACGAGCGTGACCGCGACACCGAGCTGGGACCAGAGCTGGGCCTGCTCGAGCCCGACGTACCCACCGCCGAGCACCACCATCGAGGAGGGGATGTCCTGCAGCTCCATCGCGGTGGTGCTCGTCAGCGGGTCGATCGTGTCCATGCCTGGCAGGGCCGGGATGTGAGCGGCCGAGCCTGTCGCGACGATGTATGCCGCGCCGGCGACTCGCTCACCGTCGACCTCGAGCGTCTGCTCGTCGACGAATCGCGCGTGGCCGTACATGACCGGGAAGCCGTGCGCCTCGGCCACGTCGGTGTACTTCGCCTGACGGAGCCGGTCGATCAGCTCCTGCTTCTGCGCCATCAGAGCCGCCAGGTCGACGCCCCCCGCGCCGGTCGGGAGGCCGGGGAACGGGTTGACGAGCGCCCGGTGACGGCGCCCCGCGGCCGCGAGCAGGTTCTTGCTCGGGATGCACCCCACGTTCAAGCACGTTCCACCCAGCACCCCGTGCTCGACCAGCAAGACCGACTTCCCGCGCGACCGGGCCTCAATCCCCGCGGCCATCGCCGCCCCTCCGCTACCGATGACGACCAGGTCCCACGTCTCTTCCATGCCCATCGACGGACCGTAAACGTTCCACCGCACGGCAAGGTCAAGACGTAGCCTTGAGACCATGAGGATCGGGGAGCTGGCCGAGCAGGCGGGTATGACGACGAAGACCTTGAGGTTCTACGAGCAGGCGCAGGTGCTGCCGCAGCCGGCCCGGACCGCGTCGGGCTACCGCGACTACGACGAGACATCGCTCGCGCGGCTCCGCTTCGTCCGAGCCGCCCAGGGTGCCGGCTTGAGCCTCGCCGAGATCCGCACCATCATCACGGTCCGCGAAGACCAAGGGCCGCCCTGCGGACACGTCACCGCGCTGCTCGACCGACACGCCGCTGCCCTGGACGAGCGCATCGCAGAGCTCGAGGCGACGCGCGAGGAGGTCCGCCGGCTCCGGGACCGCGCAGCCACCCTGAACCCCGCGGCCTGCTCCGAGGACGGCGTCTGCCACGTCATCCCCACCCACTGACAGGCGGCCGCGGGCTTAGAGTCGGTGCTGGCGCGGAGGGCGCCACCGGGCCCGCGGACAGGACTGAGTCCACCTCCACAGCACCACGACGAACCACTCCCGTCGACGATCTCCTCTGCCTGGCAGCGCGGGCCGCCAGCTCCTAAGGAGACGTCATGCCCCTTCTGCCAGCGCGCGCCGACCTCGAGCAGCTCCGGCGCCAGGCCAAGGACCTTCTACGGACGGCCGAACGCGGTGACCCAGCTGCCGTCGCCCGGATCCGCTCCGTATCCGAGCAGCTCGCCCTGAGCTCAGCGCAACTCTCCGTGGCCCGCGAGTACGGGTTCCCCCACTGGGCCAAGCTCAAGCTCGAGGTCCAGCGACGCGCCATCCTGGACAGCGGCGACGCCGCCCGGCTGGTCGACCTGCTCGCCGCGCACCCCGAGCTGGCCGTCCAGAGGATGTCCGGGTGGTGTGACCACCTGCACGGAGCCAGCCCCCTGGGCTACGTGGCGATGATGCGCTTCGACACCACGCGCGACACCTGGCGAGACGTCCCCGGCACCGCTGCTCTCGCCCGCGCGCTCCTCGACGCCGGCGCTCCGGTCGAAGGCGATCCCCTGGACGCCGAGACGCCCTTGATGACCGCCGCCAGCTACGGCGACGCGGAGGTCGCGCGGGTCCTCGTCGAGGCTGGAGCGGACCTGGACGCGACCGCGTCGCCCACCGCCGGTGGCGTCCCAGGAGGGACCGCCCTCCGACACGCTGTCGTCTTCGGCATGACCGACGTCGTGGACGTCCTACTCGCCGCCGGAGCGCAGGACCTGGTTCAGGCTGCGGCTGCTGGTGACGTCACCGGCGCCCTGAGCTCCGAGACCTGTGAAGAGGATCGCGTCGCGGCCCTGCGGACTGCCGCGGCACACGGCCGGCTGAACGTGATCGATCAGCTCATCGCAGCGTCCACGCCCGTAGATGGGGTCGACCGGGACGGATCCACCGCCCTGCACGAGGCCGCCTTCTCCGGCCGAGCCGACAGCGTTACCCGCCTGCTCCATCACGGCGCAGACCCCACGCGCCGCGACACGAGATTTGGCAGCACGCCCCTGGAGTGGTGCCAGCACCAGCGCGCCGAGATCGGGCCCGGGAAGGGACACGACGAGGTCGAGGATGTCCTGCGACCCATCACTCCCGGCGCCACCTGACCTGTCCCGCCACGCTGCGGCGGCAGAACCCCGCCATTTAGCGCCGAAAGTCACAAGGCGGCGACCACCCATCGCCTCCACGGCGTCCCAGAACGCCCCGGCGCCGAGGCCGAGCTCGAACCGTCCGCCCGTGAGGAGGTCCAGGCTCGCCGCGCTGCGGGCGAGCACCGCTGGCGGGCGCAGGGGCAGGTTCGCGACGTTCGGTGCGAGCCGCACCGTCGTCGTGAGCGCGCCGAGGTGGCTGAGCAGGGTCCACGTGTCGAGGAACGCGGGCTGGTACGGGTGGTCCTGCACCGTCACCAGGTCGAGCCCCACCTGCTCGGAGAGCTGGGCGAGCGCGACCACGCGCTGCGGGTCGGCCGCCGTCGGCGTGATGAAGGAGCCGAACCGCAGCTCCTGCCCGTAGTCCGTCACGACACCTCTCCTGTCGTCCGTCCGTCCGCGCACCCGGCGCGGCCGGCGCCGTTCGTGCGCGCCCGACGCCCTGTCCACGACAACCCCGGGCACGGCCACTTCATGCCCCGCGCGCGCTGCGCGTCCACCGCGCGCCCACTGAGCGCCCACTGAGCGCCGACCGAGCGCCGACTGAGCGCGCGCGTCGCGCCGACCGGGGTGACCCTGGACCGACGGTGAGCCGAGCGACAGAGGGGTCGAGCATGCGAGCGATGGTGTACCGGGGCCCGTACAAGGTCCGCGTCGAGGAGAAGGAGATGCCGCGCATCGAGCACCCGAACGACGCCGTCGTGCGCGTCGAGCTGGCGGCGATCTGCGGCTCCGACCTGCACCTCTACCACGGCATGATGCCCGACACGCGCGTCGGCACGACGTTCGGGCACGAGTTCGTCGGGGTCGTCGAGCAGGTCGGGCCGTCCGTGCAGAACCTGCGGGTGGGCGACCGCGTCATGGTGCCCTTCAACGTCTACTGCGGCTCGTGCTTCTTCTGCGCGCGCGGCCTGTTCTCCAACTGCCACAACGTCAACCCCAACGCGACGGCGGTCGGCGGCATCTACGGCTACTCCCACACGACCGGTGGCTACGACGGCGGGCAGGGCGAGTACGTGCGGGTCCCGTTCGCCGACGTGGGCCCGGCGCTCGTCCCCGAGTGGATGGACCCCGAGGACGCGCTCATGTGCACCGACGCGCTCGCCACCGGCTACTTCGGGGCGCAGCTCGCGGACGTCGAGCAGGGGGACACGGTCGTCGTCCTCGGCGCCGGCCCGGTCGGGCTGTACGCGGCGCGCTCGGCGTGGCTCATGGGCGCCGGCCGGGTGATCGTCGTCGACCACCTGGACTACCGGCTCGCGAAGGCGCGGACCTTCGCGTACGCGGAGACGGTGAACTTCGTCGAGCACGACGACGTCGTCGTCCACCTGAAGAAGACCACCGGCGGGCTGGGCGCGGACCGCGTCGTCGAGGCCGTCGGCGCCGAGGCGGACGGAAGCGTCCTGCAGCACGTCACGTCCGCGACCCTCAAGCTCCAGGGCGGCTCCCCCGTGGCCCTCAACTGGGCGATCGACTCCGTCCGCAAGGGCGGCACGGTCTCGGTGATGGGCGCGTACGGGCCGATCTTCAGCTCCGTAAAGTTCGGCGACGCCGTCAACAAGGGGCTCACCCTCCGGATGAACCAGTGCCCGGTCAAGCGTCAGTGGCCGCGCCTGTTCGAGCACATCCGCGCGGGCTACCTCAAGCCCAACGACCTGGTGACCCATCGCATCCCGCTCGAGCACATCGCCGAGGCGTACCACCTCTTCTCGGCCAAGCTCGACGGCGTCATCAAGCCGGTCATCCTGCCCAGCGCCGCCTGAGCCCGCCGCCTGAGCCCGCCCCACGACTGGAGGACCCATGCCCTACACCGCCGAACGGCCCATCCCCTCCCCGAGCCCGGAGGAGCTGCGTGCGCGCATCCCCGGCTGGGGCGCCGACCTCGACCCCGCCGGCCGGCCGGCCGTGCCCCGGGAGGTGCCGGGGATCGAGACGGGCGCCCACTGGGACCTGCCCGAGCAGCAGCCCGAGCTCGCGCCGCGTGAGCGGTCGATCGAGCACGAGCAGCTGCCCCGCGTGTTCGGCACGTCCGTACCGCGCAAGGGCTTGTCGGGCCTGATCCGGACCCACGCGTACGCCCGGTACAGCGAGGCGCGCGCGGCGCACTGGCTTCTTCTCGTCGCCGCCGACCGAGTGGATGCCGTCGAGAGCCACGTCACCACGCTCGTGCGGCTGAAGCCCGACAACCTGCTCACCGAGACCGGTGTGAGGGCCGAGGTCACGCACCGCGGCATCGCGTCGCGGACCGCGGGCTCACGCACGGACCTGCCGCACCAGGCGCTCGACCCCTTCGTCGTGCTCGGCCCGTGGGTCGCGGCCGCGGGCCTGGCTGTGCTCGGCGTGGACGCCGTGCGCCGTGCCGTGCGTGCCGCACGCGCCTCCGATG
>CAUQTR010000023.1:0-11256 GCA_963521045.1 uncultured Actinotalea sp. | reverse complement strand
CACGGGGACCGGCTCCACGGCGGGCTCCACGACCGGCACCACGGCAGGCGTGACGGAGGCCACGGCGACCTCGACGCCGCTGGTCCAGGCCGACGCGCGCCGGCTGCCGTTCGCCGGCGCCTCCTTCGACATCGCCTTCACCGCCTTCGGCGCGGTGCCGTTCGTCCCCGACGCGGGCCGCGTGCACGGCGAGGTCGCGCGGGTGCTGCGCCCCGGCGGTCGCTGGGTGCTCGCGGTCACCCACCCGCTGCGGTGGGCGTTCCCCGACGACCCCTCGGAGCGCGGGCTCACCGCCGTGCGGTCCTACTTCGACCGCCGCCCGTACGTGGAGACGGACGACGGCGGGCAGGTGGCGTACGCCGAGTACCACCGCACGGTGGGCGACCACGTCGCGGAGATGGTCGGCGCCGGGTTCGTCCTCGAGCGGCTCGTCGAGCCGGAGTGGCCCGAGGGCCACGACCGCACCTGGGGCGGGTGGGGGCCGGTGCGAGGCGCCCTCCTCCCGGGCACCGCGATCTTCGTGTGCCGGCTGCCGGGCTGAGCCCGGAGCGGGCAGGCGCACGGGCGCCCGCCCGGCCGTGGCCGAGCGGGCGCCCGTGGTCGTCGTGCCGCCTAGTGCACGGTGGCCTTCTCGGCACCCGCACCCGTGAGCGAACGCACCTCCATCTCGGCGAACTTCTCCGCGTCCGGCCGTTCCTTGCTCAGCAGCGTCCCGACGATGCCCAGCAGGAAGGCCAGCGGGATCGAGACGATCCCGGGGTTGGAGAGCGGGAAGATCGCGAAGTCGACCGACGTGTCCTTGATCATCGACAGGCTCGCCCCGGTGGCCGGGTCGACCTTGCCGGACACGACCGGCGAGAACGCGATGAGCACGATGCACGAGATGAGGCCCCCGTACATGCTCCACAGGGCGCCGGACGTGTTGAACCGGCGCCAGAAGAGCGAGTAGAGGATCGTCGGCAGGTTCGCGCTGGCCGCGACGGCGAACGCGAGGGCCACCAGGAACGCGATGTTCTGCCCCTGCGCGAAGATGCCGCCCACGATGGCGAGGAGGCCGATCACCACCACGGTGATCCGCGCGACCCGCACCTCACCGTCCGGGTTCACCTGGCCGTGCTTGATGACGTTCGCGTAGATGTCGTGCGCGAACGACGCCGCCGCCGTGATCGTCAGGCCCGCGACGACCGCGAGGATCGTCGCGAACGCGACGGCGGAGATGAAGCCGAGGAGCAGCACCCCGCCGAGCTCGTAGGCGAGGAGCGGTGCCGCGGAGTTCACGCCGCCGGGCGCAGCCCTGATCGTCTCCGGGCCGACGAGCGCGCCCGCGCCGTAGCCGAGGACGAGCGTGAACAGGTAGAACGCACCGATGAGCCAGATCGCCCACACGACCGAGCGTCGGGCCTCCTTGGCGGAGGGCACCGTGTAGAAGCGCATGAGGACGTGCGGCAGGCCGGCGGTGCCCAGGACGAGGGCGAGCGCCAGCGAGAGGAAGTCGATCCGCGTCAGGGCCGAGACGCCGTACTGCTTGCCCGGCTCGATGAGCGCCGCGCCACCCTCGCCGCCCGCGTCCACGGCGGCCTGCAGCAGCGCGGAGAGGTTCAGCCCGAACTTCGCCATCACCCAGATGCTCATGACGAGCGCGCCGGCGATGAGCAGCACCGCCTTGACGATCTGCACCCAGGTGGTGCCCTTCATCCCACCCACGAGGACGTACAGGATCATCAGCGCGCCGACGACGGCGATGACCGCGCTCTGGCCACCGATGTCGGTGATCCCGAGCAGCAGGGCGACCAGCCCGCCGGCGCCGGCCATCTGCGCGAGCAGGTAGAAGAAGACGACCGAGAGGGTCGCGAGCGCCGCCGCCATCCGGACCGGGCGCTGCCGCAGCCGGAACGAGAGCACGTCCGCCATCGTGAACTTGCCGGTGTTGCGCAGCAGCTCGGCGACGAGGAGGAGCGCGACCAGCCACGCGACGAGGAAGCCGATGGAGTAGAGGAAGCCGTCGTAGCCGTTGATCGCGATTGCTCCGGCGATCCCCAGGAAGCTCGCGGCGGAGAGGTAGTCCCCCGCGATCGCCGTCCCGTTCTGGGGGCCGGTGAACGACCGGCCGGCGGCGTAGTAGTCCGCCGCCGTCTTGTTGTTGCGCGAGGCGCGGAAGACGATGACGAGCGTCACCAGCACGAACGCCCCGAAGATGGCGATGTTGACGCCGGGGCTGCCGACCTGCTCGGCCTGGGCCGCGGTGCGCGCGATCATCGGATCTCACCCGTCTCGATGTGGTCGCGGAGCCGCTCGGCGACCGCGTCCTGCTTCCGGTTGGCCCAGTTGGCGTAGATCATCGTGATCGCGAACGTCGTCACGAACTGGGCGAGGCCGAAGAGCAGGCCCACCGTGATCGTGCCCACCACGCGCGTGCTCATGAACTCGTGCGCGTAGGCCGCCAGCAGGACGTACAGGAAGTACCAGATGAGGAAGAACGCGGTCATCGGGAAGACGAAGTTGCGGAACCTGCGACGCAGGTCCTGGAACTCCTGCGATCTCTGCACGCGCTGGTAGTCGGTCTCAGACGGTTCGAGGACCTCGGCCATGCTGCCTCCGGGTGTGTCTCGAGGTGGCTACGGTGCCACCGCGCGACACAGTGTGTCCCACGTCACGTTCGACCGCGACCCTTTGTGGTGAATTGGGGTCACCGACCGAACGAAACCCGTCCGGCCTAGTGACCGGCGGCGTGCCAGCTCTCGCCCGTGCCCACGGAGACGTCGAGCGGGACCGACAGGTCGGCCGCTCCGCCCATCTCGGCGCGCACCAGGGCCTCGACGGCAGCACGCTCTCCCGGGGCCACCTCCAGCACGAGCTCGTCGTGCACCTGGAGCAGCATGCGCGAGCGCAGACCCTGCTCTTGCAGCCGGGACTCGACGCCGAGCATCGCGACCTTGATGAGATCGGCGGCACTGCCCTGGATCGGCGCGTTGAGCGCCATGCGCTCCGCCATCTCCCGCCGCTGCCGGTTGTCGCTCGTCAGGTCGGGCAGGTAGCGGCGCCGGCCGAGGATCGTCGCCGTGTAGCCCGTGCTACGGGCCTCCGCCACGACGCCGGCCAGGTACTGCCGCACGCCGCCGAACCGCGCGAAGTAGTCCTCCATGAGGGTCGACGCCTCGCCCACCGGGATGCTCAGCTGCTTCGACAGACCGAAGGCGGACAGCCCGTACGCGAGGCCGTAGGACATCGCCTTGATCTTCGACCGCATGGCGGGTGTGACCTCGTCGGTGCCGACGCCGAAGACGCGTGACGCCACGAAGTTGTGCAGGTCCTCGCCCGAGCGGAACGCGGTGATCAGCCCCTCGTCGCCCGAGAGGTGGGCCATGATGCGCATCTCGATCTGGCTGTAGTCCGCCGTCAGGAGCGTCTCGTAGCCCTCGCCCACGACGAACGCGCGCCGGATCTGCCGGCCGGACTCCGTCCGGATCGGGATGTTCTGCAGGTTGGGGTCGGTCGACGAGATGCGTCCCGTCGCGGCGATGGTCTGCTGGAACGTCGTGTGGATCCGCCCGTCCGCCCCCACCGAGCGGAGCAGGCCCTCGACCGTCTGGCGCAGCCGCGACGCGTCCCGGTGGGCGAGCAGGTGAGCGAGGAACGGGTGCTGCGTGCGCTCGAAGAGGTCCGTGAGCGACGCGGCGTCCGTCGTCCACCCGCTCTTGATCTTCTTGGTCTTGGGCATGCCGAGCTGGTCGAACAGGACCTCCTGCAGCTGCTTGGGCGAGCCGAGGTTCACCTCGCGGCCGATGACCGCGTACGCCTCCGCGGCGGCGTCGGCCACGGCCGACGCGAACTCCTGCTCGAGCCCGCCCAGGTACACCACGTCCGCGGCGATGCCGGCCTGCTCCATGCCCGCGAGCACGCCGACCAGCGGCAGCTCGACCTCGGCGAGGAGACCGTCGGCTCCGCGGTCGGCGACCTCGGCGCCCAGAACGTCCGTGAGCTCCGCCACCGCGGCCGCGCGCAGCGCGAGACGCCGTGCCTCCGAACCGGCGCCGCCGCCGAGGTCCAGGTCGAGGTCGAGCGCTCCCTGGCCGGTGTCCGCCGTCGCGTCCTCGGTGCGCAGCTCACGGTGCAGGTGGCGGATGGCGAGGTCACCCAGCTCGTACGACCGCTGGTCCGGGTAGGACAGGTAGGAGGCGAGGAGCGTGTCGAACACGACCCCGGCCAGCGTGAACCCCCGGCCGGCGAGCGCGTGCCGCGCGTCCTTGGCACCGTGGGCGGTCTTCGGCGCGGCCGGGTCGGCCAGCCACGCCGCGAGGACCGCCTCGTCGCCCGGGTCGATCTCCGTGAGGTCGATGCTCACGGCCTCCTCGGTCCCGTCGGCCACGGCGATCGCCCACGCGTCCCCCGACCCCGGCGTGGCCCGCCCGCCGACCTCGACGGCGAGGCGGCGGCCGGCACGGGCCGTGAGCCACGCCCCGAGCGTTCCCGGCACCGGCACGACGACGGTGAGGTCGAAGCCCGTCGTCTCGGGTGCGTCCTCCGGCACCATGGCGAACAGCCGCTCGCGCAGCGTGCGGAACTGCAGCGCGTCGAACACCGTGTGCATGGCCTGCCGGTCCCACGGCTGGACCTCGGCGTCGGCGACCCCGATGGGCAGCTCGACGTCGCGGACCGCGCCGTTGAGCATGCGGTTGATCCGGACCTGGTCGACCGCGAGGCGCAGGTTCTCGCCCGCCTTCCCGGAGATCTGCGACGCCGCCGCCAGGACGCCGTCGAGGCCGCCGTAGGCCGTGATCCACTTCGCCGCCGTCTTCGGGCCGACGCCCGGGATGCCCGGGAGGTTGTCGCTGGACTCGCCGACCAGTGCCGCCAGGTCGGGGTAGCGCTCGGGCGGGACGCCGTACTTCTCCTCGACCGCGGCCGGCGTGAAGCGGACGAGGTCGGAGACGCCCTTGCGTGGGTAGAGCACGGTGACGTGCTCGCCGACGAGCTGGAACGCGTCGCGGTCGCCGGTGCAGACGAGCACGTCCATCCCGGCCGCGACCGCCTGGTCGGCCAGGGTGGCGATGATGTCGTCGGCCTCGAAGTTGTCCTTCTGGACCGTCACGACCCGCATGCTGTCGAGGATCTCGTGGATGAGCGGCACCTGGCCCTTGAACTCCGACGGCGTCGCGTCGCGCGTGCCCTTGTACTCCGGGTACTGCTCCGTGCGGAACGTCGTGCGGCCCGCGTCGAAGGCGATCGCCACGTGCGTGGGCTGCTCGTCGCGCAGCAGGTTCGCGAGCATCGCGGTGAAGCCGTAGACGGCGTTCGTGGGCTGGCCGGTCGTCGTCGAGAAGTTCTCGACGGGCAGGGCGAAGAACGCCCGGTACGCCATCGAGTGCCCGTCGATCAGCAGGAGCAGGGGTCGCGTTCGCGCCAGGTCGGTCACGGGTGCCAACCTATCGGCCATGACCGACACGTCCCCGCGCCGAGAGCCGGTCCCGCAGGTCGCGGCGGCCGAGGGCAGCCCTCCCCCGTCCGTGGTCGAGCAGATCCGGGAGTCCAACCGCGGCACGCTCATGGAGCGCATGGGGATCGAGGTCCTCGAGGCCTCCGCCGAGGGCGCCGTGGGGACCATGCCCGTGGACGGGAACACCCAGCCGTACGGCCTGCTGCACGGCGGGGCGTCGGTGGTGCTCGCCGAGACCCTGGGCTCCTACGCGGCGATGATCCACGCAGGCCCGGGGCGGCAGGCGGTGGGGATCGAGGTCAGCGCGACGCACCACCGGGGGGCGCGCGCCGGGCTCGTCACCGCACGAGCGACGGCGCTGCACCTGGGGGCGACGACGGCCAGCTACGCGATCGTGGTCGAGGACTCCGCGTCACGGCGCGTCTGCACGGCCCGCTTGACGTGCTTGCTGATGGAGAGCCGCGCGGGCTGAACCGCCTGCGCGTCGCCGGGGCGCGGCAGGTTCTCCGTCGCCGCCTTCTCGGTGATCGCTCCCGCACGGGACTGCCGCCGGCGGGCGATGAGGTCCTCCAGGCCACGGGGGCCCGAGCGGCGCGCCGGGGTGACGTCGAGCGCGAGGCGCCGCTGGAGCGCCGTCGTGCTGGTCACCCGGTGCGCGGCGGCGGGCGCGAAACCCAGCTGCACGAAGAACCGGTGCATCCCGCGGGCCCCGGGGATCGGCGCCGCGTAGACCTGCTCCGCACCCGCCGACGCGGCCACGTCCGCGGCACCGACCATGAGCGCGTGGCCCACACCTCGCCGGCGGTGGTCGGAGCCGACGTACAGCGCCTCGACGGCGAGGCTCACGTGGTCCGTGAAGGGGTTGGGGCCGAGCAGGCGCCCGAGCAGGAGCCCGACCACGGCTCCCTCGGCACGCGCCACGAGCACGGTGCCGCCCGGTGCAGCCGTGAGCGCGCCGAGCTGCTGCGCGAGCGTGGCGGGCTCGGGGCTGCACACCTGTGAGCCGAGCGACGACTCCGCACGGGCGGCGAGGCACAACCGGACCAGTCCGTCCATGTCCGCCGGCTCGGCCGGCGCTACCTCGATCCCGGGACGCACGTCGACGGGCCTCCTCCGGTGCAGGGACCCGGCTCGGCCTGGGGGTGGGGCCGGGTTCGATGACGAAAAGATAACGGCCCCGGGTCCGCCAGCAAAGCCCGAGGTCCCAGGCAGTGCACTCGCCGGGCCACGGGCTTGGGCACGGCGCCCATTGATGACAGGGTGTGGCGTGTCCGTAATGCGCCAGACACACGGGGTGCCTATCGTCTCGGTCACCCCGGCGGGCTCGCCGTAGGACACGTACTTCCCCGCGCAACGCCGCGTGGGCAACACGCGCGCCAGCGCGAGAACGGACGGAGACTCCACGTGCGACGAGCTGCGACCTCGCGGGCACGGACCTGGACCGCAGGTTCGCCACCGGCAGCACAGCCAGCACGCTCGGCCCGTCGCATCGGCCTCGCCGGCCTCGTCGGCGCGGTCGGGCGGTGGCTCGCGCTGATCCTGCTGACCGCGGGCGCCACGGTGCTCGGTCCGTCGGCTGCGCTGGCGGCCACCGGGCCCTGCGTCCCCAGCGCCGAGAACGCCTGCATCAACGGGACGATCCGCACGGCCGCCGGGGACCCGGCGGTGGGCGTGGTCCTCGTGGTCGAGGGTGAGGGCGAGGAGGTCAGCGCGACCACCGGGGACGACGGGCGCTGGTCGGCATCGGTCGCGGCGGGCACCTACGCGGTGACGCTCGACGAGTCGACGCTTCCGGCGGGCGAGACGCTGCGCGACCCGGCGAACAACCCCCGCGAGGTGACGGTCGAGCTCGGTGCCACGCGGCCGGCCCTCTTCCCGCTCGGTGCGCCGACCGCGGCGCCGGCGCCTCAGGACGGCGCGGACCCGGGCGGGGGCGAGGAGACCGACGACGGCGCGGCCGAGCCGGGCGACGAGCCGGCGGGCGTGGGCACCAGCAGCGGCGGCGGGGTCACGATGACGCGCTTCGTGCAGCAGCTCGTCAGCGGCCTCATCTTCGGCCTGCTGCTCGCCCTGGCGTCCGTCGGCCTGTCGCTCATCTACGGCACGACCGGGCTGAGCAACTTCGCGCACGGCGAGCAGGTGACCCTCGGCGGGATCTTCGCCTACATGGGCGTGCAGTTCTTCGGGCTTCCCCTCGTCGTCGCGGGTGCCCTCGCGGTCGTCCTCGCCGCGGCCTCCGGCTGGCTCCAGGACGCCGCGATCTGGCAGCCGTTGCGCCGACGCAACGTCGGGCTCATCCAGGCGATGATCGTCACCATCGGCCTCTCGATGGCGATCCAGTACATCTTCCAGTTCTTCTTCGGCGCCGGTCCCCTGCGGATCGTCACGGCGACACCGCAGTCCGTCGCCTTCGGGCCCGTCCGGGTCACCGAGCAGACGATCGCCTCGGTCGTCATCGCGACGGTCGCGCTCATCGGCGTCTCGTACTTCCTGCTGCGGACCCGCGCGGGACGGGCGACGCGCGCGGTGTCGGACAACGCGGCGCTCGCGGCGGCGTCGGGCATCAGCGTCAACCGGGTGGTGCGTCTGGTGTGGACGCTGGGTGCCGGGCTCGCGGGCCTCGGCGGCGTCCTGCTCGGCCTCTACCTCGGCGCCGCACGGTGGAACTCCGGCGGCGCCCTGCTGCTGCTGATGTTCGCCGCGGTCACGCTGGGCGGCCTCGGTGCCGCGTTCGGCGCGCTGGCCGGCTCGATCGTCATCGGGCTCGTCGTCGAGCTCTCGAGCCTCTGGATCCCGAGCGACATGCGCTACGGCGCCGCGATGCTCATCCTCATCCTCGTCCTGCTGTTCCGTCCGCAGGGCATCCTCGGCCGCGCCACCCGCGTGGGATAAGGGAGACACCGTGGACTGGACCAACGTGCTCGTCAACGTCGCGGGCGAGATCATCGCCCCGACGACCGCGGCCTACGCTCTCGCGGCGATCGGCCTGAACATCCACTTCGGCCTCACGGGCCTGCTCAACATGGGCCAGGCGGGCTTTATGCTGCTCGGCGCCTACGGCTTCGCGATCGCGACGATCGCCGGGTGGCCCCTGTGGGCCGCCGTCCTCGCCGCGATCCTGTGCGCCGTGATCTTCGCGATCATCCTCGGCATCCCCACGCTCAAGCTGCGCGGGGACTACCTCGCGATCGTCACGATCGCGGCCGCCGAGATCGTGCGCATCGTCGGCCGTTCGACGACCCTGACCGACCTCACGGGCGCGTCGAGCGGCCTGCGTGGCAACAGCTACAAGTCGACGTTCCAGGACGCCTCGCCGTTCCCGGACGGCACCTGGGAGCTCGGACCGTTCGAGTACGCGATCAACGCGTCGAACAGCTGGTGGATCCGGATCGTGGGCTGGGGCGTCGTGGCGCTCGCGTGCGTGCTGATCTGGCTGCTGCTGCGCAGCCCGTGGGGCCGCGTGCTCAAGGGCATCCGCGAGGACGAGGACGCCGTGCGCTCCCTCGGCAAGAACGTCTACGCGTACAAGATGCAGTCGCTCGTCCTCGGCGGGGTGATCGGTGCCGTGGCCGGCATCATCTACGTGCTCCCACGAGCGGTCCAACCCGACGCCATGGGACGGTCCATGACGTTCTTCGTCTGGACGATCCTGCTCCTCGGCGGTGCCGCCACCGTGTTCGGGCCGGTGCTCGGTTCGATGCTGTTCTGGGCGGCACTCATGCTCATCAAGCTGACGATGCGCGGCACCGTGCCCGAGACCGTGATGCGATCGGAGCAGATCGAGCAGTTCGGCTGGATCATCGTCGGCGTCACGCTCATGCTGCTCGTCATCTTCAGACCACAGGGAATCCTGGGTGACAAGAAGGAGCTGGCGATCAATGTCCGCTGAGACCGCGGTGCGCGCGCTGGCGTCCGTGCCACACGTGCCGGGCGCGCCCAAGCCCGACCCCATCGTCGTCGCCGACGACGTCGTGCGGCGGTTCGGCGGCATGACCGCCGTCGACGTCCGGCACCTGGAGGTGCAGCGCGGGGCGATCACCGCGCTGATCGGCCCGAACGGCGCCGGCAAGACCACGCTGTTCAACCTCCTCACGGGCTTCGACAAGCCGAGCTCGGGCCACTGGACGTTCGAGGGCCGCTCGCTCGAGGGTCTGCCCGCAGCACGCGTCTCGCGGCGAGGCATGGTGCGCACGTTCCAGCTCACCAAGGCGCTCTCCCGGATGACCCTGATCGAGAACATGCGGCTCGGCGCGAACGCCCAGCCCGGCGAGAACCTCTTCACCGCGCTGGTGCCCCCGCTGTGGCGCGCCCGCGAGCGGGAGATCACGGAGCAGGCCGAGGAGCTGCTCGCCCGCTTCAAGCTCGACCACCACCGCGACTCCTTCGCCGGCAGCCTCTCCGGCGGCCAGCGCAAGCTGCTCGAGATGGCGCGCGCCCTGATGAGCAAGCCAACGATGATCATGCTGGACGAGCCGATGGCGGGCGTGAACCCCGCGCTCACCCAGTCGCTGCTCGGGCACATCCAGGCCCTGCGCGACGACGGCATGACGGTGCTCTTCGTCGAGCACGACATGCACATGGTGCGGCACATCTCCGACTGGGTCGTCGTCATGGCCGAGGGCCGGATCGTCGCCGAGGGGCCGCCCGAGACGGTGATGCAGGACGCCGCGGTGATCGATGCGTACCTCGGCGCGCACCACGACACGGACCTGGGCGACGACGCGCTGCTCAGCGACGAGGTGGCGGAGCAGCTCGAGGCCGAGGCCGAGGAGGAGACGCGATGAGCGCGACGACACCGGAGCCCGGCACCACTGCCGTCGGCCCCGACGGAGCGAGCGGTGCCGATCTGCACCGCGGGGCACCCAGCGGGACGCCCCTGCTCGACGCGAGCGACCTCGTGGCGGGCTACCTGCCGGGCGTCGACATCCTCAACGGCTGCAGCCTCGTCGTGCACCCCGGCGAGCTCGTCGGGATCATCGGCCCCAACGGCGCCGGCAAGTCGACGTTGCTCAAGGCGCTGTTCGGCCTGGTGACGGTCCGGTCCGGCACCGTCACGCTCGCCGGCGACGACATCACCAACCACCGGGCCGACGCCCTCGTGCGGCGCGGCGTCGGCTTCGTCCCGCAGAACAACAACGTGTTCCCCTCACTCACCATCGAGGAGAACCTGCAGATGGGCATGTTCCAGGCGCCCAAGCGGTTCGCCGAGCGGTTCGAGTTCATCACCGACCTCTTCCCGACGCTGGGCGACCGGCGCCGGCAGCGGGCCGGGTCGCTCTCGGGCGGTGAGCGGCAGATGGTGGCGATGGCTCGTGCGCTCATGATCGAGCCGTCCGTCCTCCTGCTGGACGAGCCGTCCGCCGGCCTGTCCCCCGTGCGCCAGGACGAGACGTTCATCCGCACCCGCAAGATCAACAAGGCCGGCGTCTCCGTCGTCATCGTCGAGCAGAACGCCCGTCGCTGCCTGCAGATCTGCGACCGCGGCTACGTGCTCGACCAGGGACGCAACGCGTATTCGGGCCCCGGCCGCGAGCTCATGCACGACCCGAAGGTCATCCAGCTCTACCTCGGCACCCTCGCCACCGACGTCGAGGAGGCGTCCCGGGCACCGGTGGCTCCCACGGACACCCCCACGCCGGTGCGCGACACACCCACGGACGGGCCGACGCCACTCGTCTGAGCCAGCCGGCCCGCCGCGAGCGAGCAAGCAGATCGAGCAAGCAGATCGAGCAAGCAGAGGGGCGGGGGGGGGGGGGCCGCCCCCGGCCCCCCGGCGTGGGGCCCCCCCGGGGGGCCCGGCGCCCCCCGCCGGGAGCCCGCCC
>CAUQTR010000022.1:0-11385 GCA_963521045.1 uncultured Actinotalea sp. | reverse complement strand
GGTCAGCTCGGTTCGCCCCTGCTCACGGCAGGGGCAGGTACTCCACCTGCTCGACGTGGGCGACGGTCTGCGTGGGGCGGCCGTTGCTCGTGGCGACGACGCCCAGCCACAGCCCGAGGAAGCCGCCGGCCGCCACCGTGTCGAGCGTGCGCCCGTCGGCGACCGCGACGGTGACCGGCTCGGTCCCCGGCTGCTCGACGATCAGGCGGTAGTCCTGGCCGCGCACGGAGACCGTGAGCGTCACCGGGGCGCCGGCCGGGCCGTCCACGCGCGTCTCCCCCAGCACGGAAGGGACGCCGCCGCGCACGTGGACCGCGACCGCGCGACGCGTGCCGTCGTCCGTGGGCCCGACGGTCATCAGGACGTGGTCCCGCTCGGACTGGCGGACCACGAGGCCGACCTCCTCGCCCGGTGCGAGGTCGGCGGCCAGGACGGCACGGACGTCGACGTCGCGGTGCTGCTGGCGCAGGCCGAGGAAGGCCGGGACGTCGAGGTCCGCGAGCGTGCTCGGCCGCAGCGGGAGGTCGAAGCCCGCCCCGAGCGCGGTGGCGACCTCGGACGGCAGCGCCCGCACGGACGTCCAGCGCAGGTCGTCGGACGGCACGACCCCCGACGCCGTGCCCTGCACGGCGCCCGGCACCGGCGCGTCCGCGAACGGGACCTCGACCTGCGCGGGTACGCGTCCCTCGCCCGGCGCGAACACGGGCCAGCCGTCCTCCCAGGTCACGGGCACCAGGAACGTCTCGCGGCCGAGGTTGTAGTGGTAGCCGCCGTACGGTCGCATGCCGAGCAGGACCGCCCACCACGAGCCGTCCGGGGCCTGCACGAGGTCCGCGTGGCCGACCCCGACGACGTCGACCCCTCGACCGAGGTGGCGGTGGGTGAGGACCGGGTTGCCCTTGCAGCCCTCGTACGGGCCGGTCACGGACGCGGCGCGCGCGACGCTCACGGCGTGGTGGATCTCGGTCCCGCCCTCGGCCGCGAGCAGGTAGTAGGCGCCGTCGACCTTGTACAGGTGGGGGCCCTCCGCCCACACGGCCCCGCGCACCGCACCGGTCCACAGCACGTGCTCGGGCCCGACGAGCTCGAGCCGCTCGAGGTCGAGCTCACGCAGCCAGACCTCGGTCTGGTGGTGCCACTCGGGCTCGGCGACGAGCCGCGTCCCGTGCACCCAGGCGCGGCCGTCGTCGTCGAAGAAGATCGACGGGTCGATGCCGGAGACGCCGAGCCAGTGCGGGTCGGACCACGGGCCGGCCGGGTCCGTCGCGGTCATGAGGAAGTTGCCGCCGCGCGACTCGTCCTGCTGGTCGACGAGCGTGCAGACCAGGTAGAAGACGCCGTCGTGGTGGCGCAGGGTCGGCGCGTAGAGCCCGCCGGACGAGGCGATGCCCGCGTAGTCGAGCTGACCGGGCCGGTCGACGACGTGGCCGACCTGCTCCCACCCGACGAGGTCGGTGCTCCGCAGGACCGGCAGCCCCGGCAGGTACTCGAAGGTCGAGGTGACGAGGTAGAACGTGTCTCCCACGCGGCAGATCGTCGGGTCCGGGTAGCAGCCGGGCAGCACCGGGTTGCGCAGCACGCTCACGCAGGGACCACCTTGACGCCGACCCAGCGCTCGTCGGCCGTCGTGACCTCGTGCACGTCACCCGTGACCGCGACGATCGCGCGCGGCGTCGCGGCACCAGCCACCTCGAGCGGGGCGTCGCCGGCGGCCGGGATGGCCCCGCCGGTGGTGCCCTCGGTCGAGGGCGCCACGCGCGCCGCGGCGGCGTGCGCGCCCACCCACACCTCGACGTCGCCGGGCTCGACCACGCGGACCATCCGACGGTCCGAGAAGGCGAAGCGCGCGGCGGGCACCGTGAACGTGACCCGGGTCGCCTGCCCGGGCTCGAGCTCGGCGCGGGCGTAGCCGAGCAGCTGCACGACCGGGCGGGTGATCGTGGCGCGCACGTCGTGCCCGTAGAGCTGCACGACGTCGCAGCCGGCGACGGCCCCGGTGTTGGTGACCGTGACCGCGGCCGTGAACGTGCCGCTCGACGCGACCTCCTCGTCCACGACCAGGTCCGAGTACGCGAACGACGTGTACGAGAGGCCGAAGCCGAACGGGCGGGCCGGCGTCGGGTCGGCCGCGGTCACGTCCGACGGGCCGCCGAGGACGGGGTGCAGGTAGGAGTACGGCTGCGCGCCGGACCCGCGCGGCAGCGAGACCGGGAGCCGGCCCGAGGGGTTGACCCGGCCCAGCACCGCGTCCGCGATGGCGGGACCGCCGGCCTCGCCCGGGAAGAAGGCCTGCAGGACGGCGCCGGGGCGCGGGCCGGTGCCCTCGAGCGCCCAGCCGAGGGCGTAGGGCCGGCCGGTGAGCAGCACCATGACCACCGGGGTGCCCGTCGCGGCCAGGGCCTGCACGAGCTCGCGCTGGACGCCGGGCAGGTCGAGCGAGTCGACGTCGTTGCCCTCCCCGACCGTGCCGCGGCCGAAGAGCCCCGCCTGGTCCCCGACGACGACGACCACGACGTCGGCGTCCTGCGCCGCCGCGACGGCGTCGGCGAACCCCGACGTGTCGTCGCCCTCGACCGCGCAGCCCGCCACGTGGACGAGCTCGGGCGCGTCGGCCCCGGCGTCGGCGAAGGCCTGACCGAAGCCTTCGAGCACGGTCGGGATCTCGAAGCCGACCGGGACCCCGGGGTGGTGCGCGAGCACGTGGTTGACGAACGAGTAGCAGCCCATCAGCGCCTCGGCGCGGTGCGCGTTGGGTCCGACGACGGCGACGCGTCGCGGCGGGGTCGACCACGCGCCCAGCGGCAGCACGCCGTCGTTGCCGAGCAGCACGAGCGACTCCTCCGCGAGGCGCCGGGCGATGTCCCGGTGCCGGGGGGTGTCCAGGTCGACCTGCGCCGGCGGCTCGTCCTCGAACGCGTCGGGGTCGAGCAGGCCCAGCGACTCCTTCTGGGCCAGGGCGCGGAGCACCGCACGGTCGACGTAGGCCTCGTCGAACGCCCCGGCGCGGATGCGCGCCGCGAGCGGCTCGAGGTAGGCGTCGCCGGCGGGCAGCTCGACGTCGATCCCGGCCTGCAGCGCGAGCGCCGCCGCCTCGCCGCGGTCCGCCGCGACCCGGTGCATGACCTCGAGGAACGCGACGGCGAAGTAGTCCGCGACCACCACGCCGTCGAAGCCCCAGCGTTCGCGCAGCACCGTCGTGAGCAGCTCGGGGTTCGCCGCCACCGGCACGCCGTCGATCTCGCTGTAGGCGTTCATCACCGACCGGGCGCCGCCGTCGAGGATCGCCATCTCGAAGGGCGGGAGGAAGACGTCGGCGATCTCGCGCGGGCCGGCGGGCACGGGAGCGTGGTTGCGGCCGCCCCGCGAGCCGGAGTAGGCGACGAAGTGCTTGAGGGTCGCGTGCACGCCGGCCGCCTGCATCCCCTGGACGAAGGACGTCCCGACGGTCCCGACGAGGTACGGGTCCTCGCCGATGCACTCGTCCACCCGGCCCCACCGGGGGTCGCGGATGACGTCGAGCACGGGCGCGAGGCCCTGGTGGACCCCGAGCACCCGCATGGAGTCGCCGATCACCTCGCCGGCCTCGCGCACCAGGTCGGGGTCGAAGGACGCACCCCACGCGAGCGGCGTCGGGAACGTCGCCGCGCGCCATGCCGCGAGGCCGGTGAGGACCTCCTCGTGCACGAGCGCGGGGATGCCGAGCCGCGTCTCACGCTTGAGGCGCCGCTGCTCGCCCCACAACCAGGCCGCGCGCTCGACCGCGTCGACCGGTCGCGTCCCGTAGACCCGGGTGAAGTGACCCAGCCCGTGCCGCGTGATCTCGGTGAGCCGCTCGGGCGCACCCTCCCCCGCCGCCATCTCGGACTGCATGGGGGCGACCACGCCGTTCTGGTCGAGCCAGTAGCCGACGATCTGCGCGAGCTTCTCCTCCAGGGTCATCCGGGCGTGCAGCGACCGCACGCGCTCGGAGACCTCGGGCATGGCGGGGACGAGGTCCGGCACCGGATCCTTCTCCTTCTCCGGACGCAGGGGTGACAGCCCGCGCGGCGTCCGCGCGACGGGCCAGGCAGAGGTGGCTGGTGGTTCTCAGCCCTTGACGGCGCCCGTCAGACCGCCGACGATCCGCCGCTCGAACAGCGAGAAGAAGACCAGCGCGGGGATCATGGACAGCGACGTGAACGCCAGCACGCGGGCGGTGTCGACCGAGTACTGCGCCGCGAACGCCTGCACGCCGAGCGGCAGCGTGTACGTCCCCTCGTCGTTGAGGATGAACAGGGGGAGCATGTAGCTGTTCCAGCTCGCGATGAACGCCAGGATCCCTGTCGTGATGACGCCCGGCAGCGAGAGCGGGATGACCATCCGGAAGAAGAACCCGAGCCGGCTGGCGCCGTCGATCGAGGCCGCCTCCTCGAGCTCCTTGGGGATCGCCCGCAGGAACGGCACGAGGATGATGATCGTCGTCGGCAGCGCGAAGGCGATCTGCGGGAGGATGATCCCGGCGAGGCTGTTCATCAGGCCGAGCTCGCGGACGAGGATGTACAGCGGCGTGATGGCCACGGTCATCGGGAACATCAGCCCGGCTGCGAACAGCGAGTACAGGGCCGTCCGCCCCCGGAACTGGTACCGCGCGAGCACGTAGCTGGCCGCGACGCCCAGCACCACGACCCCGGCGGTCGTGGCGAGCGCGCTGATGGCCGAGTTGCCCATCTGGCGCCAGAAGATCTCGCTCGCGAGCACGCCGAGGTAGTTGCCGCCCTCCCAGGGGGACGGGAAGCCGGACGGGTCCCGGATGATCTGCGAGTTGTCCCGGAAGCCGCCGATGACGATGTAGGCGACCGGGCCGATGCAGATGCCGACGAAGAAGAAGGCGATGACGTACGTCATCGGTCCGGAGCGCCCGAGGCGTCCCCCGTCCCGCTTGCGCTTGGTGGGCCGCTCCGCAGGCAGCGGCGGTGCGGCGAGGGTGCTCGCGCTCATCGCTTCTTGATCCCTTCCGTGAGCGCGCCCTCGGTGTCACGGCGCAGGACGTACCGCTGGTAGACGAGTGCCACGACCAGCGAGATGAGGAACAGCACGACGGCGACCGCGTTGCCGAAGCCGTAGTTCGCGGCGTTGCGCCCGTTGACGACCATGTAGGTCGCCATCGTCGAGGTGCCGGCGGTCGCGGCCACGTACTGGCCCCAGATGATGTAGACGAGGTCGAACAGCTGGAGCGAGCCGATGATGGACAGGAACGCCCAGATCCGGATCGTGGGGCCGAGCAGCGGGAGCGTGATGCGCCGCTGGATCTGCCAGTAGGACGCGCCGTCGATCGCGGCGGCCTCGAAGAGCTCCTCCGGGATGCTCTGCAGGCCCGCGAGGAAGAGGATCACGGCGAAACCGATGTACTTCCACGTGATGATCATCATCAGTGACCAGATCGCCACGTCCGGGTTGGCCAGCCAGTCCAGCGTGAGGCCGTCCAGGCCGATCTTCTCGAGCACCGAGTTGAACGCCCCCGTGGTCCGGAGCATGAGGCTCCAGCCGGTGCCGACGATCACCTCGGAGATGACGTACGGCACGAAGATGAGCACGCGGATCGCGGAGCGCCCTCGCATCCGCTGGTTGAGCAGGAGCGCGAGCGCGATGGCCGCGGGCCCCTGCAGGACCAGGGACATGACGACGATGAAGCCGTTGTGCAGCAGCGCGTCGTGGAACGTGTCGTCCTGCAGGATCGCGACGTAGTTGTCGAGCCCGACGAAGTCCGTCGGCGGGCCGAAGCCCTTCCAGCGGTAGAACCCGTAGTACGCCGCCATGATCACCGGGAAGATGACGAACGCCAGGAACATGATGACGGCGGGCCCCGCGAGGAGCGCGATCTCGCCGCGCTTGCGCCAGTCCGGGCCGCGCCGCGGCCGGCGGACCGGGGGCGGTGCCGTGGTGGCACCACCCCCGGCCCGGGAGCGACCCTCGGGCGATGTCGTGGTGAGCGTGTTCTCGCCCAAGGAGTCGCTCATCCCTCTTAGCCCTTGGCCGCCGCGTCGTTGACCGCGGTCACGATGCTGTCGGGCGTGCCGCTGCCTGCGAGCATCTCGACGACACCGGCGTTGAGCGCGTTGCCGACGTTCTGGCCGAACTGCGTGTCGAGCCACACCTGGACGTACGCCGCGTCGTTGTACGCCGCGAGGACGTCGAGCAGCGCCGGGTCGGTCACGACGCCCTGGGCCTCCTGGCTCGCGGGCAGGGTGACGAACGCCTCGGCGTAGGCCTCCTGGCGCTCCTTCGACATGAAGAAGTTGAGGAAGGCCGCGCACTCCTCGGCGGGCGCCTGCGCGGAGCAGGAGTACCCGTCGACGCCGCCCATCATCGCGGTCGGGTCACCCTCGCCGTCCTCGACGGCCGGGAACGGGAACCAGCCGAGGTCGGCCTTGGGCTGCTTGTCCGGCGTGAGGTCGGCGATGACGCCCGGGTTCCAGGCGCCCATGAGCTCCATGGCGGCCTGGTCGTTGGCGAGCATGCCCGCGGACGACGCCGCGCTGCCCTGCGCGTCGGTGGTGAGGAAGCCCTCGTTGAACGGCTCGTTGGCCGCGAAGTCCGCGAGCTCCTGGGCCGCCGTGCCCCAGCAGTCGTCCTCGAACTGCACCGCGGCGCCGTCGGTCTCCATGGCCTCCTGCGAGCAGGTGCGCAGCGCGAAGAAGTAGTACCAGTGGGCGGCCGGCCAGGCGGCCTTGCCACCGAGCGCGATGGGCTCGACGTCGATCGCCTTGAGCTTGGCGACCGCGTCCTCGAGGTCCGCCATCGTCTCGGGCGTGCCCTCGATGCCGGCCTGCTCGAACATCGTCTTGTTGTAGTAGATGCCGCCGGGCAGCACCGACGTCGGCATGCCGTAGACCTTGTCGTCGATCGTGAACGCGTTGAGCGTGCCGCTGACCGCGGACTCGACCTCGGGGTCGATGAGGTCGGTGAGGTCGAGCGCCTGGCCCGCCTCGACGATGTCGGCGAGCTTGCCGCCGCCACGCGCCATGAAGACGTCGGGCGCGTCGCCCGAGTTGAGCGCCGTCTGGAGCTTGCCGTCCATGTCCTCGTTCTGGATGGACTGGATCTCCACCGTGACGCCCGGGTTGGCCTCCTCGAACTGGGCCGCGGTCTCGTCCCAGTACTCCTTGCCGGGGCCGGTGGTGGAGTTGTGCCAGAACGTCAGGGTGACGTCGCCGCCCTCCTCCGTGCCGCCGCCGCCACCGGTCTCGCCGCCGCCGGAACAGGCGGCGAGGAGGGCCGTGGCCATCAGCACCGCTGTGGGCGCCAAGAGCTTGCGTGTGTTCATCAGTCGTCCTCTTCGTTGAGTTTGCCGGTGGGGCAGTTCCGCACGCTCGGCTCGCGGAGCCGTGGGGTGATCGGCGGACGGAGGTGTCAGGCCGGTCGGGATGTGGGGTGGACCACCGCGGGTGCGGTGACCGTGGTGCGGGCCGGCAGTGGCCCCGCCGCGTCCAGGACGGTCGTCGTCCTCACCGGCGCTCCTCTCCCCGTCGACAGGCTGGCCCGCCGACCTTCTCAACCGGAACCCATGTGTGTCAACCGATATCGATAACGTTATCGAAACGCTATGCTCACGGCCATGCAGCAACGCACCCGCGTGACGATCAACGACGTCGCGCGCACCGCGGGCGTCTCGGTGGCCACCGTCTCCAAGGTCATCAACGGCCGGTACGGCGTCGCCGTCGCCACCTCCGCCAAGGTCCAGGAGGTCATCGACGACCTCGGCTACGAGTCGAGCCTCGTCGCGCGGAGCCTGCGCAGCGCGCGGACGAACGTCATCGGCGTGCTCGTCTCGGAGTTCGAGCCGTTCAGCACGGAGCTGCTCAAGGGCATCTCCGGGGCGATGGCGGGCACGGGCTACGAGCTGCTCGCGTACTCCGGCGGCGGTCGCGCCGGCGGTGCGGTCGGCTGGGAGCGCCGGTACCTGTCACGCCTCAGCGGCACGCTGATCGACGGGGCGATCCTCGTCACCCCGACGGTCGTCGACGCGGACAGCCAGATCCCCGTGGTCGCGGTCGACCCCCACACCGGCCCGTCCGGCCTGCCGACCGTCGACTCGGACAACATGCGCGGAGCGGTCCTCGCCACGGAGCACCTGCTCGCGCTCGGGCACCGGCGGATCGGCTTCCTCGGCGGAAGGCCCGACCTCGAGTCGGCCCGGCTGCGGGAGGAGGGCTACCGCCTCGCGCTGCGGGAGGCGGGGATCACGCCCGACCCCGCCCTGATGCGGGTCGGCGGCTACAAGCAGGAGACGGCCGACCAGCCGGTCCACGACCTGCTCACGATGCCCGACCGGCCGACGGCCGTCTTCGCCGCGAACGACCTGTCCGCGATCGGCACGATGGCCGTCGCCCGCAGCCTCGGGCTGTCCGTGCCGGACGACCTGTCGGTCATCGGCTTCGACAACGTCCCCGAGTCCGTGATGACCACTCCCCCGCTGACGACCATCAACCAGCCGATCCGCCGGATGGGCGCCGAGGCGATCGAGCTGCTCATCGGCCTCATGGACGGCACCGCCGGACCGTCGACGCACGTCACGCTGCCGACGGACCTCGTCGAGCGGGGCACCTGCCGCCCGCTCTGAGGCGCGCCCCGGGCCGGGGCCACGGGGACGGGTCAGCGCGCGGCGACCTCGGCGGTGGACTCCTCACCCTCCCGGATGTGCCGGGTCACCCACGGCGCGAGGGCGAGGAGCGCGAGCCCGGCGACGACCGCGACCGCGCCCGTGCCGCCGAAGAACGCGACGTCGTCCACGCCCTCGGTCGCGCTGATCACCTGGGCGGTGATGGCGTTGCCGGCTGCCGGGGCGAGGAACCACAGGGCCATCGCCTGGCTGCGGAATGCGGCCGGAGCCAGCAGCGTCGTGGCCGCGAGGCCGACGGGTGACAGGAAGAGCTCCCCGAGGGTCTGGACGACGTAGACGAGCGCGAGCACCCACGCGGGCGACCGCCCGCCCGGACCCGCGGCCGCCGCTGCACCCGCGAGCACGAGGAAGCTCACGCCCGCGAGCGAGAGCCCGATCGCGAACTTCACTGCCGTCGGCGGGCGGTCGTCGAGCCGCACCCACATCCACGCGAACACGGGCGCGAGCAGCACGATCGCCGCCGGGTTGATCGACTGGAACAGCTCGGGCGAGATGGTCGCGCCCAGCACGCTGAGCTCGGTGCGGTTCGCCGCGTAGGCCGCCATCGTGCTCGCGGCCTGCTCGAAGATCATCCAGAACAGCATCGCGCCGACGAACAGCGGCACGTAGGCGGCGAGGCGCGAACGCTCGCGCGCGGTGACCTTCGGCGAGCGGAACATCACGGTGAAGTACGCCACCGGGGCCGCGAACGCGAGCAGGCTCATGGTGTCGATGAACGTCGTCACCCCCGTCTCGCCGGACCACAGGCGCGCGACGAGGACCGCGAGCCCGACGGCCGCCAGCAGCACGAGCCCCCCGCGCAGCAGGGCGGGCCGGTCCTGCGGGCGCACCGGGTTGGGCACCGTGTCCCCCGCGCCGCCGAGCAGCCGCCGTCCGGCGACGAAGAAGACCAGCGCCACCGCCATGCCCACGGCCGCCACGGCGAACCCGGCGTGGTAGCCGCCCCACGCACGGGCCGCGCCGACGAGCAGCGGTGCCGCGAGCGAGCCGACGTTGATGCCCATGTAGAAGATCGAGAAGGCGGAGTCGCGCCGCGGGTCCTCGCGCGAGTACAGCTCCCCCACCATGCTCGAGACGTTCGGCTTGAGCAGGCCCGTCCCGATCGCGACCAGGGCGATGCCGACGTAGGACAGGGGTGCGCTGGGCAGGGCGAGCGCGACGTGGCCGGCCGCGATGACGATGCCGCCGTAGAGCGTGGACCGGCGGGACCCGAGCACCCGGTCGGCGAGCCACCCGCCGACGACCGAGAGCAGGTACACCGACGTGCCGTAGATCGCGACGAGCGCGGCGCCGGTGTTCTCCGCGATCCCGAGCCCGCCGTCGGACACGGCGTCCGTCAGGTAGTACAGGAGGATCGCGCGCATCCCGTAGTAGCTGAACCGCTCCCACAGCTCGGTGGTGAAGAGCGTCATGAGTCCGAGCGGGTGGCCGAAGAACGTCCGTCCCGCCGGCACGGCTGGGGTCGTGCTGGTCTGCTCGCGCATGACTCCCATCGTCAGCCCGGATGGCTGGCGCGCGCACCACGAAGGTCCCGGGCTGGCCGCGTTCCCGGAACTCGGACCCGGCCGGCGTGACGGACGTCACCCGTCGACGCGGCTCAGGACGACGGCGGGTCAGCCGCGGGCGACGACGTTCTCCGGCTCGAGACCGGCGGCCAGCCGGGTGAGCTGGCGACGCAGCAGGCGGACGACGCGGGTCGTCGCCGTGTCCGTCCAGCCGCCGACGTGCGGGGTGATCAGCGCGCCGGGCGCCGACCAGAGCGGGTGGTCCGCCGGGAGCGGCTCGGGGTCCGTGACGTCGAGCGCAGCCCGCAGGCGGCCGGCCTCGAGCTCGGCGACGAGCGCGTCGGTGTCCACGACCTTGCCGCGGCCCACGTTGACGAGCAGGGCCCCGTCGGGCAGTCGCGCGAGGAACGCCGCGTCCACGAGTCGCTCCGTCGACTCGGTGAGCGGTGTCACGAGCACGACGACGTCCACGTCGGGCAGCAGGTCGTGCACCTCGTCGATGCCGTGGACCGCGACGCCGTCCTCGACGCGCGCGGAGCGGGCGACCATGACGACGTCGGTCTCGAACGCCTCGAGGCGCCGCCGGATCGCCGATCCGATCGAGCCCGCCCCGACCACCATGACGCGACGGTCCGCGAGGGACGACCGCGCCCGCGGCGCCCACGCGTGCCGCTCCATCGCGCGCGCGGCGTCGTCGATGCCCCGCTGCGCCGCGAGGATCAGGCCGAGGGCCAGCTCGGCGGTCCCGTCGTCGTGGATGCCTCGTCCGTTGCACAGCAGCACGCCTGGCGGCAGGTGCGCCACCGCGTGCTCGTAGCCCGCGCTGGTGAGGTGGACCACGCGCAGGTCCGGCAGCGCGGCCAGCCGGCGCCACCCGTCGGCGCCCATCGAGGAGTTGGGCAGCACGACGGCCGTCACCCCGGCCGGGTCGTCGAGGTCCGAGGCGACGTCCCACACCACGAGCCGGACGTCCGGGGGCACGTCCCCCGCGGTCAGGCCCTCGAGGACCTCCGCGCCGGGCACGGTGACGGTGAGCACGAGGTGGTCCTCCAGGTGGGTCGGGTGGTGGGTCGTCGACGGGCTCCGCCGGGGTCGTCGCTCACCGTCACACGGCGAGCCCGCGGATGCACGCCGCGACGCCGAGAGCGGCGAGGAGGGCTGCGCACCCTGCGGCGGTCGCCAGCCGCGGCCAGGTCCCGCGCCGCAGGGACCCCGCCGCAC
>CAUQTR010000021.1:0-11718 GCA_963521045.1 uncultured Actinotalea sp. | reverse complement strand
GCGTGGCCCTGCACCTGGGCACCTCCGCGAGCGCGATCACCGCGTCCGACGACGGCGCCGCGGTCGTCACGCTCTCGGACGGCACGCGCATCCCGGCCGACGTCGTCGTCGTCAACGTCGGCGTCCGGCCGGCGAGCGAGCTCGCCCGCGATGCGGGCCTCACGCTCGGCGCGCGCGGCGCCATCCGCGTGGACACCGACCAGCGCACGTCCGACCCGCACATCTGGGCGGTCGGCGACGCCGTCGAGGTGACGCAGGCCGTCACCGGCGACGTCGGGCCCGTGCCGCTCGCCGGACCGGCGAACCGTCAGGGCCGCAGGGCCGCGGACTCGATGCTGGGGCGGCGCACCACGCCGCAGGCCACCGTGCTCGGCACCGCGATCGTGCGGGTCTTCGGCCTCACCGCGGCCGTGACCGGCGCGAGCCAGGCCACGCTGGAGCGCGCCGGGATCGAGCACGAGACGGTCCGGATCCACGCGGGCCACCACGCCGGGTACTTCCCCGGTGCGGAGCAGGTCCACCTCGTGGCGAGCTTCGCCCCCGACGGGCGGTTGCTCGGCGCCCAGGCGGTGGGTCGTGACGGCGTCGACAAGCGCATCGACGTGCTCGCCACGGCCCTGCGGGCCGGGATGACGGCCGACGACCTGGCCGAGCTCGAGCTCGCCTACGCCCCGCCCTACGGCTCGGCCAAGGACCCGGTGAACATGCTCGGCTTCGTCGCCCAGAACGTCCTCGACGGCACCATGCCGCAGTGGTCCGCGGCGGACCTCGACGACGTCCTCGCCACCAGCCTCGTGCTGGACGTCCGCTCGCGCGGCGAGTTCGACCGCGGCCACCTCGACGGCGCACTCCACATCCCCCACACCGAGCTGCGGGGGCGCGTGGACGAGGTGCGCGACGCGGCCGCCGGCCGACCGGTGGCGGTGCACTGCGCCAGCGGGGTCCGCTCCCACATCGCCACCCGGGTCCTGCTCGCCGCGGGCCTGGACGCCCGCAACCTCTCCGGCGGCTGGATCAGCCTCACCACCGTCCGCCCCGACCTCACCCGCACCCCCGAAGGAGCCCACGCATGAGCCTGCGCGACACCCTCGCCCGTCTGCTCGGCCGCACCGACGACGACGGCTCGCTCCGTCCGTCGGTCGACGGCCCCACGGCGGTGCAGCTCGTCCGCGACGGCGCCGCCCTGCTCGACGTCCGCGAACGGTCCGAGTGGAACACCGGGCACGCGCCCCAGGCCGTGCACGTGCCGCTCGCGAACGTCGCGGACGCGCCGCGCCGCCTCAAGAAGGACGCCCCCGTCGTCGTCATGTGTGCCTCCGGCATGCGCTCGCGCACCGCCGCCAAGCAGCTGCGCGGCCTCGGCCTGCAGGCCACCAGCCTGTCCGGCGGGATCAGCGCCTGGCAGGCCGCCGGCGGCGCCGTGCGCCGCTGAACTCCGCCCGACCACACCCGAGGAGAACGATCATGTGCTACCCCGTCCGCTGCGCCACCTGCCAGAAGACCACCTGGGACGGCTGCGGCCAGCACGCCGAGGCCGTCATGGCCGACGTGCCCACCCACCAGCAGTGCACCTGCCACTGAGGAGGAACCCCATGGCCACCACCACCTTGACCGCCGACACCTTCGTCGAGACCGTCACCGCCGACGGTGTGGTCCTGGTCGACTTCTGGGCCGCCTGGTGCGGACCCTGCCGGATGTTCGCCCCCGTCTTCGAGCGGGCCTCCGAGCAGCACCCCGACGTCGTCTTCGCCAAGGTCGACACCGAGGCCGAGCAGGCGCTCGCCGCCCAGGCCGGCATCACGTCGATCCCGACGCTCATGGCGTTCCGCGACGGCGTCATGGTCTACAACGAGCCCGGCGCACTCCCGGCGCCCGCGCTCGAGCAGATCATCGCCGCTGTGAAGGGCCTCGACATGGAGCACGTGCGCCGGCAGCTCGACACCCAGGACGCTGCGCGTCGCTGACCCGCCGCGCAGGCCGACCCAGGAGAGACCGATGAGCTACGGCATCACCACCACCGTCGCGGGCCGCTTCGACGGGACCGTCGAGGCGGTCCGGGCGGCACTCACGCAGCAGGGGTTCGGCATCCTCACCGAGTTCGACCTCGCCGCGACGCTCAAGGACAAGCTCGACGTCGACATCCCCAGCCAGGTGGTCCTCGGGGCGTGCAACCCGCCCCTGGCGCACGCCGCGCTCCAGGCCGAGGAGAGCATAGGCCTCCTCCTGCCCTGCAACGTCGTCGTCCGCGACGGCGGCGAGGGACACGTCGTCGTCGAGGCGATCGATCCGGCAATGATGGTGCAGGTCACCGACAACGCTCAGCTTCGTGCGGTCGCGGACGACGCGGCCGCACGGCTCCGCGCCATGCTCGACACCGTCCGCGGCGCCTGACACCAGCCGTCGGGCGGTGCCCGCCGGCGAACCACTACGCGAAGGAGGACCTCGTGGAGCTCGATCCCGGGGAGATGGTCAAGGTCAGCAACCGGCTCAAGCGGGCCCAGGGCCAGCTCACCGCCGTGATCCGCATGCTCGACGAGGGTCAGAGCTGCGAGGACGTCGTCACCCAGCTCTCCGCCGTCTCCCGGGCGCTCGACAAGGCCGGCTTCGCGATCATCGCCTCCGGGATGAAGCAGTGCCTCACGCCGCAGGAGACTCCGGGCGAGGCACCGACGCTCGACGTCGCCAAGCTCGAGAGGCTGTTCCTCTCCCTGGCGTGAGGCGCTGGGGTCGGTGCGGCCGCGGCATGTGAGCGGCTGATAGGAGCCTTTGCTCCCCCACCGGCTCCAGGCGTGCAGAAGGCCCGCCCCGCCGAAGCGGTGCGGGCCTCTGACCTGCGAAAACACTGTCGGGATGACAGGATTTGAACCTGCGACCCCTTGACCCCCAGTCATCTCCACGCGCATCCGTGTATGTACACCGAGTGATTGTTGAGCACGAACACGAGCCCTCGAACGCCCGCGAACGGAGAAGGACTGCCGTCAACTGTCGTCAGAATCGTCGTCAAATCGACGAACCCTCTAGCCGGGCGCCCCTAACGCTGCCGGTCGCCCCCGCGTCCGGGCGAGCAGACGGTGAAGCGATGCTGATCCACTAGCTGCCACGGCCGGCGGGCGGCGCCCGGTCATCGCCGGGGGCAACGCGGCTACCGGCCCTGGTCCCCACGCTCGGGCGCCGTGAGGTGGCGCGGGTGGCGCTCACCTTTACCGAGCGGCTCGCCGCGCTCGGGATGCGGCCTCGATCCGGACCGTCGGCGACGCAGACGACCACGCCCTTGCCGCAAACACGATCGTCTTGCTCAAGACCGAGCAAGACCGCCAGTGCGGGCCCGGGGACTCTCGACGACGCCGCGATCGCGACCTTGGAGTGGGTCGACTGCCTCGACAACCGCCGCCTTCACACCGAGCTCGGCAACATCCCACCCGCCGAGCACGAGGCTACCTACTACCGTCAGATCACCCCGCCTGCATCGCTGGGAACCAGAGAACCGCGCCTGCACTGAACCCGGGACGGTCCAGTCCCACGGCGTCTAGGAATGGCTGACTAGGAAGGACACGCAGTGACCGATCGGCGGCGGGCGCTCGGCCCGAGCGACGTACCCACCTTGTCCGCAACCATGCTCTCGTCGCGGCGTGAGTACGCGGCGCTAGCGGCCGTTGCGGCCCTGGCCGGCACTGGCGAGGTAGCGCAGCGCTCGGCGGTTGAGGCGCTCGCAGCTGCTGCGGACGCGCCAGAGGGGTTCGAGTGGTGGTGGCGGTTCGTCCACCACTTCGAGCACAACCACAAGATGTGGGCGTCGTCGGTCGAGAAGCTCGCTAACCCGGTGGCCGTCGCCCGGCGGCTGGAAGAGGAGGTCGCCGAGTTCCTGCTCGCGGGAGCCACGAGCGCGAGACAGCAGATGAGCAACGACGACTACCTGCGAGTGCGCATCTTTGAGCGGCTACCGAAGGACGGGGCGCTCGCTCGCCGGGTCGCGGTCGCCGCCGCGTCGGGAACCAGCGTTCCACCCCAGATGCTCGAGGTGGCCTTCCAGGTGTTGGGTGCGTCGACCAAGGCCGCGGAGCGGGACCACGTGCTGCAGTCGGCTCTGGCAGCTTCACCGCTGAACCTTGCCCGTCTGCACTCGCTTTCCGCTCCCTGGTTGGCTGACGAGTCGGCCGCTGTCGCGAGTGCGATGACAAAGTTCCTTCAACGCCCTGGCGACACCCGCCTAGAGGCCGCTGCCATCGTCCTCGCGCGTCTGCAGGTCGGGAAGCTCACGCAGGTGCTCATCGCGGGGGCGGCTGTTGTGCCACGACTGGTGAACGACGGCCTGACGGCCCAACTCGGTGGTGCGCGCCTTCAAGAGCTCGTGGAGGCGATCGACGCTTCGGGGCACGGAACACCCGAGACGCGCGAAGGCGTCCGGCGAGCCCTTGTCGCGAGTGCCGAGAAGTTGCCTCGCGAGCAGCACGACTTCGCGCTGTGGGCTGCCAAGCGGTACGGCAACGATTCGCTTGGCAACTACCACGCGATGCAGGTCCGCCTCCATCACGGGTACAACGCCGAGCGGGACACCGTCACCCGCCAGCACCTGCTCGAACTGGTCCTGACCGATCCCGCGCCGGTCGCTGAAGCGGCCGCGGCCGACATCTTCCGATTCACGGACCTCACGGCCGAGTTCCTGGCCGGACGCGCGCAGGCGGGCTTGCGCGGAATCGGCCGCACGATCGGTTACGCGACACGTGGTGGGCGGCTCACCGTGGACGTTCTCGACACACGACTTCGGGCGCTGACCAACGCCGTCGGCGTCGAGGTGGCCGCCCCGATCGTCGCCGGAGCCCTGAGCGTCGTTCCGGCGCCTTCGGCAGAGCTCCTCGCGTTCGCTGGCGCCACACCGCAGGGGGCTGCTGCGCTGATGTCCGTGGGCCTCGCCAAGCAGGCCCAGGCCGCGCTCACCGAGCGCTCGGCCTCTCCGGACGAGGTAATCGTGACGGTCGAAGCTGTGGCGCGACTGGACGATGACGAGAGCCAGCAGTCCGTGACCGACACCACGCTCGTGGGCCTGATGAAGCTCATCGTGCCGTCGCAGTTCACCGCTGATCACGCTCGACGACTCGTGGCAGCGATCGGCGCCCGGCCGGCCATCGGCGACTTCGCCATGCATCTGCTTGCCACTCTGACCGGCCCGGAGGCCCGGCAGGTCAGCGGAGTCGCGCTCGCACCCGTATTGCGGTTCGCCGTCGACAACGGACTCCTCGAGGAGCGACCCCGGGATGATGCGCTGCGCGCTGCGCGCGCCGCCGTCCACCTCGCGGGTGTCGATATTCAGGAGGCGGCAGCGACGTGGCTGGCACGCGCGCGGCTCGACCTCGACGTGCTCCAGATCGTCGTCGAGGCCTCTGAGGCACACGTGCGCCCCGACAACCCGTTCCGCCAGGCCCGTGCCGCGCTCGCGCGCCGCTACGTCGACCGGGCCGAGGACCCTGAACGGGCGATCAACGAGCGGGTCGAAGACCTACGCGGCGCAGCACAAGCGGACAGAGCGGTCGCCCGCGAGGGAGCGCTGCGTATGGCGGACAGCTCACGCGTGGAGCTGCGTCGCGCGGCGGCTGCCGTGCTCGCGGCTCAGACGGGCCCCGCGTCAGATGGCGACCTCCTTCAGCGCCTCATCGCCAGCGAAGTCGACCGGTCAACATCCGAAGACCTGCAGCGAGCACTGCGCCGCATTCAGTCCGGCGACGCAGGCGAGGCGCTTCACAACCTGCTGACCACCCTGGACCTCCCGGACATCAGCGACCAGCACACGAACACGCATCTGCCTTACGCGGCCTGGCACGAGACCTTCATCGACTGCGTGGACGACTTCCGCGCGGGGGTAGCCAGCACTCCCGAGGAGGCCGCGGCCGGAGCCATCCGCCTTGGCGAGCACCTGGCCGAGATGGCGATCGCGCGGGTGTACGCGACCGGATCGGCCAAGCAGCAAGAGCACTCCACCGCGATCCTGGACAATGATCCGAAGAAGCCGGACATCGGAGTCCTGGTCAACAGCCAGGACCTCATCAACAAGCTGCCCTGGCTCCACGCCTACGCGACCCTGCGCGGGTACCGGTCCGTCCACCCGGCACCGCGTGGCAGCACTCAACCGGCGCCTCGGCCACAGTCGACCGCCCACATCGTGGAGCTGATGCGGCAAGTCGTCGATGGGTGGATGGCGACGATGCGGCAGACGTCATGACCTCACCGGTGCCTGCGTTTCCACTCGGCACGACCGAGGCAGTGGCCCGCAGCATCGCTGAGCTGCTATCCGGCAGCGAGTTGACCCGCGTACTGCCGGAGGTGCGGCTCGCGGACGACCTCAGCGGAGAGACGACGGAGTGGCGCCGCCTGGCACGCGATGCACAACCAGCAAGGACGCCAGGGCGACGGGCGACCGCTCGTCGCCCGGCCCGCGGTTGGGCATCGCGCGCGACCTCGACTAGCTGCACCCGCTCCGCGACGCCGTGGCGCTCAGGCGCCGTCGGTCAGGACGCGCCCCGCTCGCGCGCCAGGCGCACGACCACGGCGTTGGTTAGCGCGTCGATTTCGACCCACAGCGCGAACAGCTCCGCCTCCGTCCACTCGCGGGAGTCAACCTGCAGACCCGACGCACCCTTCTTGTAGGGCACCAGCTTTGTGACGGCGTGGCTCGGGCGGGTCCGGCTTGAGGACGCACCCGGTCCGTCCCACAAGCCATGCACCACATGGTTCCTCTTGGGCACCACCGACTTGAGCGCATCGCAGATCCCGTTCAGCTCGGCGTCCCGGCCCGCTAGCTCGCGCAACGCCTGGATAAGCTGATCGCCCGAGCGGCCCCAGGCCTTCCTTCCATCCACCGGGTCGAGAGTCGTCACCAAGTCCGCGAGCAGGTACTCAAGGTCGGCGCCAGCGACCACGACACGACCCACGTGCGCCAGGTAGCGCTCCTCGCTCTCGTGCCACTCACCCCAGTCCAGGGCGCTTCCCGCAGAACCCGTGTCCGCCATCTACACATCGTTGCGCAGCGCTACTGGTGTGTCCGCCGGCCGGCCGCGATCGCACGGCAGCTGCGCGAACGTTCCTGAGCACCCGGGGGACGTCCTCACGCACCAGGGCAGACTCACGCGCTTCGTTCGGTGCTGTCAGTTCGGTCGCGCGCCCCGCATGGCGCTGTCCGGGCCGACACCTGCAGCGGAGCGTCTCAACCGAGCACCGCCTGGGGCACATCACTCCGCGCAAGATCCAGACGCTCGAACCAGACGCGCCCCAAGTCCCCCTGTGCGAGTCTGGTTGTGTGGCGAAGCCAGTCATCCTTCCGTCCCGCACCTTCCGGACACGCGCCGCTGCGAAGGCGTTCTTCCGAGAGCTCCACAACTCCAAGTACGGGGTCGGCGACGTTGTGGCGGACCCGGTCGACGACGTGCTCCTACGGGAACTCGTTGAGCAGCACCCCCGCGCTGACGAGAAGGTCGGTCCAGGCATTGCCGAGTTCTTCGTGGCGAGCACGACGAGCGGCGACCGCACCTTCGTGCGCCCTGAGTACACCGGGATCTGGATTCGCGACGTCGAGGGCCACACTCGTGACTTCTCGTACAACACGGCGATCGACCAGCCCTCGGAACAGGCGTTGGTGAAGGAGGCGCTGCGCAACGAGGTCGAAGACCTTCGCCTCGCGTTCCGTGAGGAGTCGCTACGCGCGCCAGTGAACTGCCCTCGCAGCGGAAAGGTCATCCACACGTGGGCCGAAGCCGCGGTGGTGTACGAGTCACCCGCCTGGTCGGAACTCACGGCGGCGTTCGCGGTGAGCGTCGGGGGGTGGGACAAGCTCGAGACAGACAGTGGAGGCGGGGAAGTCAAGGTCGGCCGAACCCTCCGCGATCGGGACATGGCGCGAGCGTGGCGGACGTACTGGCGGACGCACGCGCATCCCATCGTGGTTTCGAAGGATGCGGTCTGACAACGGCTGCGGAGCGGGCGAGCGGTCAGTCGGTCGCCCCAAGATCGACGCGAGGTGAGGAGTGGGGAACTACACCGCTTGGGTCATCACCTGGTCACGCCTTAGCTCGGCGGTCAACGGCAACATGCCCGACACGCCGATCCGCGCTCCTCTCGCGCTCTTGCCCGGTAGGTCGGCGCACGAGCGCGTGGAGGGAGCCCTCGTGGCGCTTCACCAGATGCTGTGCGGGTCGACGCCCTCAGACATGGTGGGAGCGCTGAGGCGCATGCGGCCGTACGAAGTCGAATGGGACTACCTTCGGGTCAACGCCCGCCTCGGGCACGACCCTGAGGTTCTCGCCTTCCACTCGTCGGTCCGTCACAGCACGAGGACTCGGGACCCCGAGACGGGCGAAGGAAGGCTGCTGTACAGGCACCCGCGCTGGACCACCCGGGCAGAGCTCCGAGAGCTTGCGCGTGACTTCGTCGACGCCCAGCAGATGGACGAGTTCGCGGCGGTGGCCGCTGCAGAAGCGGCGCTTCGCGACCGAGTAACTGACTGGCGGGGCTGATTGGCGGCCAAAGATCGCCGGTGGTAGCCGCGAGGTTCGACTTGGGAGCAGGCGCCTCATGCCCATCCCGCCAAGGGCCGCGAGCTACGAGTCGGCTGCCGCGCTTCGCACTGACCTCCTGGCCTCACAGCACCCCGATCGCGTGGGTCGGTGGGCTTCTTGACGAGGACCCCGTCGGGTGGTTGACACTTCCGGAGCCCGTGGGGCTTGGGGAGGATGGTCGCTCTTGATGCCCATGGGAGGGCTGATGAGCGAGAAGAGGAAGTACCGGCAGTTCACCGTCGAGCAGAAGTCCGAGGTCGTGCTGGCTGGTCTGCGCGGGGACCGGTCCGTGCGGGACGTGTGCCGCGAGTATGAGATCTCCGAGACCTTGTACTACTCGTGGCGCGACAAGCTCCTCGAGGGCGGCAAGGCTGCGCTGGCGAACCCGAACACCAAGACGCCGGAGCATGCCGAGATCGTCGAGCTGCGCAAGAAGGTCGCGTCGTTAGAGCGGTCGCTGGGCCGCAAGACGTACGAGCTGGACGTCGCGGGGGAACTCTCGCGGGACTGGACGTGAGCACCCGGGTGTCCAGAGCCCGCGCCGTGGTCGCCACCGGGCGCAAGCCGGCCGTCGTCGCCCGCGTCGCGGGCGTCTCCAGGCAGGCCCTTTACCGGCCGATCAGCCGACGTCCTGCGGGCGCCGGGCCAGGACGCGGACGGCCGGGAGACGCGGCGATCGTGGAGGTCGCCCGCGCGAACCCGGTCGACGGGACGCGGATGGTCGCGGCGCTGGCCTCCCGCGAGCTCGGGGTGCCGGTGAACCGCAAGCGGGTCCAGCGGGTGATGCGCGCCCACGGACTGCTCCAACGCTCGCGGAACACCGACCGCCGCCGCCGCCCGGGCTACTTCCGGGTCACCCGCCCGAACGAGCTGTGGCACCTGGACATGACCAAGGTCTGGACCGCGGCCCAGGGCTGGGTCTACCTGCACGTCGCGGTCGACTGCTGCACCCGTGAGGTCGCCGGCTGGACCCTGGACATCCGCACCCGCACCACCGAGGCGATCGGCTGCGTCGAGGCCGCCGTCCTGGCCCGAGCCGTCCCACCCGGGCAGCTCACCCTGGGCACCGACAACGGGTCGCAGTTCACCTCCCGGGACTTCCGCAAGCACCTGTCGGCCCGCGGGAACACCCATCGCCGCGGCGGCTACCGCGACCCCGAGTCCCAGGCGTTCATCGAGTCCTGGTTCGGCCAGTTCAAGAAGCGCTGCGCCTGGCGCACCGAGTGGGAGACCATCGAGGACGCCCGCGCCGAGATCGCCGCCTACATCGACACCTACCACCACCGGCCCCACTCCGGGATCGGCTACCGCACCCCCACCGAGGTCGCCCGCGTCTGGGCCGACCCCGACCTACAAACCGCAGCGACCTGACCCGTCAACCACCACGGGGTCCACGTCAGGAGTTGCACGTCTCGCAGCGCCGCATACCCCGCGGCCACGGCCGGTCGAACAACAAGCCAACGTGTGCGCCGCACAGCGTTCACACCCGCCAACGCGTGCACGACCTCGTCCTCAGGCGACGGCCGACCGGCACGGATCACCGAGCGCGTCCACGCCTGCGACAGGTCACCGCGACGGACCCCTCCGGCTACCCCTCGCGCCTTCGCGCCCGGACGGGGCACCTGCTCGATGGCCCACGTGTGGTCACCGGTTCGCTGCTTGAGCAGATGGTCGTACGCATCCCATCGGCACCGGCAATTCCGAGGGTCCGTAGGCAGCGGGGTGTACCCGCCGACGGAGTCCCACCACAACAGGCCCCGGCCGAGACGGACTCGCCAGCGCCGACCAGACGCGATCCCCTCCTCGCGTGCCCGGATGATCTCGTCAGGATCGAGTCTCGGCCCGCGGGCACGCGCATTGTCCTGCACGGGCGTGCCGGCCTCGGGCCGGACGCGACGCGTTCCCGAACGGGTCTCGCTGCGGGCGACCAGACGCGGTTCGTGCTCCATGGTTCTGGCGGTAGACGTAGCCGCCGACAAACCGAGTCTCGACCTGCTACGTCGCGCCCCGAACGTTCGCTGATCCCGCCCTCGCCGCCCTTCGCCGCGCCCCCTCTGCTGTGACAAGCAGGTGGCGGACCAGGAGCGGCGTCCTCACCCCCCTGTGACCGACGTTCAGAACTCGCCACGATGCCCAAGGGGACGTGGCATGTGCTGGGCCAAGTCGGATGTCCAGTTTCGGCTAAATGAACTAGCTCTCTCGATACTCGAGCGTGCCGTCCGCATGAATTGTGAGCGTCCACCCGGGGCAAGCCTGATCCTCGATACGACCCACCGGGTCGCCATCCTCGGTCTCGACCACCATCGCGGTTCCCATGCAGTCACCCGTCCCGAGCGAGCCGACCGTCCCAGCCTTGACCTGCCGGTCATAGGGGTGGTCCTCGCCTTCCAGAGAGACGACCACGCCTACGTCGAGGTCGTTCTCGTAGACCACGTCGGGCGGGGTCACGTCATAGCTGAAGACGCATCCACCCAGTCCGGTGAGCACCAGGAGGCCCATCGCAGCGAGCGTTCCATGTCTCATGCTTAGCCCCCTGTCCCGTCTGGCTGGTGTTGGTCCCGCTCCGCACGCACTGCCCCCGTTCCCATTGTTCTCACGCTGGGCCCGGACCGGGGGGTGTAGCGGAGGTGTGTTGGAGGTCGGACACCGCGAAGATCCCGGTCATGCCTCCCGGCACATCAGCACCCGAGTTGGGCTCGGCGAGCGCGTACAGCGCGGGCGTGATGGCGTTGACTGCCGCGCTGGCGCCCTGGGAGCTGGTTGTCGCGCCCAGGTAAAGGGTGAAGTTGGCGCGATCACCGATCGCAAGGTCACCGAGGTCGAGGTCGATGATGGTGCCCAGGTCAGAAGGCCCGCAGGCTACTCCCGGCGGCGCGGATGGGCCGTGGTTCTGCTGCGGGTAGCCGCTGGAGTGGTAGCCGCAGCCCATAAAGCCGACGAAGTCAGGGACTTGGTCGGACGCACTCCAGGTAATTGTCTCGTTGGCTGGGTCCGGGGGGACGTCGAAGTTGACGGACATGTTGAACCGGACCGGCCCGCTACGGCGGGTTAGGGCCTTGCGTTGGACCTGGACGTCGATCGCGTACACGCTCAGGCTCGCGGTGGGGCGGTAGCTAAACCGGCTCTTCGGATTCATGCATGGGTGAGCCGCCAGGGTCGGTTGCCGGAGGCGGCC
>CAUQTR010000020.1:0-12014 GCA_963521045.1 uncultured Actinotalea sp. | reverse complement strand
GTCGCGGCGGGGGCCCACCCCTCCCTGCGCGCGGTGCGCCAGTGACCGGCGAGCGCGTCGAGCACCTCGCCGAGCCCGTGCCGGACGGATCGTCGCCCGCAGGCCCGATCACGGTCGAGGCCGGGTCCGGGCCGTACTTCGGCGACTTCGGCGGGCGCTTCGTGCCCGAGGCCCTCATCGAGGCGCTCGACGAGCTCGACGCCGAGTACAGCAAGGCCAAGGCGGACCCGGCGTTCGCCGAGGAGCTCACGCGGCTGCACCGTACCTACACGGGGCGGCCGAGCATCATCACCGAGGTGCCCCGGTTCGCCGCGCACTGCGGTGGCGTGCGCGTGATCCTCAAGCGCGAGGACCTCAACCACACCGGTTCGCACAAGATCAACAACGTGCTCGGTCAGGCGCTGCTGACCAAGCGCCTCGGCAAGAAGCGCGTCATCGCCGAGACGGGTGCGGGCCAGCACGGCGTCGCCACGGCGACGGCCGCCGCCCTGTTCGACCTCGACTGCACCATCTACATGGGCGAGGAGGACACGCGGCGCCAGGCGCTCAACGTCGCGCGCATGCGCCTGCTGGGCGCGACCGTCGTCCCGGTGACGACGGGCTCGCGGACCCTCAAGGACGCCATCAACGAGGCGCTGCGGGACTGGGTCACGAACGTCGACACGACCAACTACGTGTTCGGCACCGTCGCCGGCCCGCACCCGTTCCCGGCGATGGTCCGCGACCTGCAGCGCATCATCGGCGTCGAGGCGCGGCAGCAGGTGCTCGACCTCACGGGTCGCCTGCCCGACGTCGTGGCGGCGTGCGTGGGCGGCGGGTCCAACGCGATCGGCATCTTCCACGCGTTCCTCGACGACCCGTCGGTGCGCCTCGTCGGGCTCGAGGCGGGCGGCGACGGCGTGGACACCGGACGGCACGCGGCGACGATCACCGGCGGCGAGCCGGGCGTGCTGCATGGCGCGCGGTCGTTCCTGCTCCAGGACGAGGACGGGCAGACCATCGAGAGCCACTCGATCTCCGCCGGCCTCGACTACCCGGGCGTCGGGCCGGAGCACTCGTGGCTCGCGACCAGCGGGCGGGCGGAGTACCGCGCCGTGACGGACGCCGAGGCGATGGAGGCGTTCCGCCTGCTGTGCCGGACCGAGGGCATCATCCCGGCGATCGAGTCCTCCCACGCGCTCGCGGGCGCGATGCGCCTGGGCCGGGAGGCCGCGGCCGAGGGCCGCACGGACGAGATCCTCCTGGTCAACCTCAGCGGGCGCGGGGACAAGGACGTCGAGACGGCCGCCACGTGGTTCTCGCTCCTCGACGAGGAGGCCGCGCGGTGACCGCGCCGGACCCCGTCGACACCCCCGTCACCACGGCCGCCTCCGACGACGCCGGGTCGCGGACGGCAGCGACCCTCGACCGCACGGCGGCCGAAGGTCGGGCGGCGCTCGTCGGGTACCTGCCCGTCGGCTTCCCGGACGTCGAGGGATCGATCGACGCCGCGCGCGCGATGGTCGACGCCGGCGTGGACGTCGTCGAGCTGGGGGTGCCGTACTCCGACCCGGTGATGGACGGCCCGCTCATCCAGCGCGCCGTGGAGCGTGCGCTCGCCGGTGGTGTGCGCGTGCGCGACACCCTGCGCGCCGTCGAGGCCGTCGCCGCCACCGGCGCGCCCGTGCTCGTCATGACCTACTGGAACCCGGTCGCGCGGTACGGCGTCGAGGCCTTCGCGCGTGACATCGCGGCCGCGGGCGGCGCGGGGCTCATCACGCCGGACCTCATCCCCGACGAGGCCGGCGACTGGGTGGCGGCGTCCGACCGGCACGGGCTCGACCGCGTGTTCCTCGTCGCCCCCAGCTCCACGAGCGAGCGGCTCGCGCTGACCGCCGGCGCGTCCCGGGGGTTCGTCTACGCCGCGTCCACGATGGGCGTGACCGGGACGCGAGCCTCGGTCGGAGCGGACGCCGAGCGCCTGGTCGCCGACACGCGACGGGCGGGGGCACGGCGCGTGTGCGTCGGTCTCGGCGTGAGCACGGCCGCGCAGGCGGGCGAGGTGGCCGCCTACGCCGACGGCGTCATCGTCGGCTCGGCCTTCGTCCGCCCGTTGGTCGAGGCGGCGGACGCGGCCGAGGGCCGGCGCGGGCTGTCGCGCGTCGTCGCCGAGCTCGCCGAGGGTGTCCGGGCGGCCCGGCGGTGACCCTCGCCGGTCTGGTCGAGCTCGCCGCGCCCGCCCTGGCGCGCGTGCCGGCGGAGATCCCGAGCCCGTCGGAGCACACCTGGTACATCGGCCCGTTCCCGCTGCGCGCGTACGCCCTGTCGATCATGGCGGGCATCCTCGTCGCGCTGTGGCTGACGCGGCGGCGCTGGGTCGAGCGCGGCGGGGACGCCGACACGGTCCTCGAGATCGTCTTCTGGGCGGTGCCGTTCGGCATCGTCGGCGGGCGCATCTACCACGTGGTCAGCTCGCCCGACGCCTACTTCGGGCCGAACGGCGAGCCCGCCCGCGCGCTCGCGATCTGGGAGGGCGGCCTCGGCATCTGGGGGGCGATCGCGCTCGGTGCCGTCGGAGCGTGGATCGGCGCCCGGCGCCAGGGGGTGCGGTTCGCGGTCTTCGCCGACGCCGTCGCGCCGGGCCTGCTCGTCGCCCAAGCCATCGGTCGCCTCGGCAACTGGTTCAACCAGGAGCTCTTCGGCGGGCCGACGACGCAGCCCTGGGGACTGCGGATCGACCCCGAGGGACCGACCTTCCCGGACGGCTACCCGCCCGACACGCTCTTCCACCCCACCTTCCTCTACGAGCTCGTGTGGAACCTGCTCTGCGCGGTCGTGCTCGTGCGCCTCGACCGGCGCCTGCGGCTCGGTCACGGACGGGTCTTCTTCCTCTACGTCATGCTCTACACGGCGGGTCGGCTGTGGATCGAGCTGCTGCGGATCGACCCCGCCGAGCAGGTGCTGGGTCTGCGGCTGAACGTCTGGACGTCGATCCTGGTGTTCGTGGGCGCGCTGCTAGCATTCGTCGTGGTCGGACGTCGTCACCCTGGACGCGAGACCACCGTGCTGGACCCGGCGCACCAGGCGGCCGTGGCCGCCCGGGGCACCGACGGCGACGACGGCCTCGACGACACAGCCGCGGACGGCGAGGTCGACGCGACCGGCGACCACGACGCGGCCACGACGGAGGCCGCCAGCACGGACGCTGCCACCAGCGACGAGGACGCCACGAGCGCCGACCGGCGCTGAGCGGCCGGCCTCGGACCGGCGGCGGAGAGCACGACGAGGACAGCACGGATCCGGTCGGTGAGAAATGTCACCGCGGTGAGGGGAGACGACCCCCCGGTCACGCCGGTATCGTCACCACGCTTTTGGGCCGACGACGTCCCGGTACTTACCCCCTGATCCACGAACCCGGGCGCACGCGTCCGGGTCCAGCGAGGACGGTGCACATGAGCCGGGCGCTCCACCACACCGCGGCACCCGCGGCGGAGGGTCTCTACGACCCGACCGCCGAGCACGACGCGTGCGGGGTCGCGTTCGTCGCGACGCTCCGCGGCACGCCCGGCCGGGACATCGTGGACGCCGCGCTCACCGCGCTGCTCAACCTCGACCACCGCGGCGCGGTGGGTGCCGAGACGGACAGCGGGGACGGCGCTGGCATCCTCACGCAGATCCCCGACGCCTTCCTGCGCGACGTCGTGGACGCGGAGCTGCCGCAGGCCGGCCGCTACGCGATCGGCATGGCCTTCCTGCCGACCGACACCGACGCGCTGCACCACGCGGTCGAGGGGATCGAGAAGCTCGTCGTGGACGAAGGCCTCGAGCTGCTCGCGTGGCGCGAGGTCCCCGTCACCGCAGGCCTCGTCGGACCGACGGCGCGGGCCAGCATGCCGGTGTTCCGCCACCTCGTGCTCGCCGACCCCGCGCGCGAGCTGTCGGGCCTCGACCTCGACCGGCGCGTGTTCCGGGTGCGCAAGCGGGCCGAGCACGAGCTGGGGGTGTACTTCGCGTCGCTGTCCGCCCGCACCCTCACCTACAAGGGCATGCTGACGACGGCGCAGCTCGAGCCGTTCTTCCCCGACCTGTCCGACCCGCGGTACGCCTCCGAGCTGGCGCTGGTGCACTCGCGCTTCTCGACGAACACGTTCCCGTCGTGGCCCCTCGCCCAGCCGTTCCGTCTGCTCGCGCACAACGGCGAGATCAACACCGTGCGGGGCAACCGCAACTGGATGGCCGCGCGCCAGTCGACGCTGCAGAGCGACGTCCTGGGCGACCTCCAGCCCCTCATGCCCGTGTGCAGCCCGGGCAGCAGCGACTCCGGAACGTTCGACGAGGTCCTCGAGCTGCTGCACCTCGCGGGCCGCAGCCTCCCGCACGCGGTGCTCATGATGGTCCCGGAGGCGTGGGAGAACCACGCCGAGATGGACCCGGACCGCCGCGCCTACTACGAGTACCACGCGAGCCTCATGGAGCCGTGGGACGGCCCCGCGGCGCTGACCTTCACGGACGGCACCCTCATCGGCGCCGTGCTCGACCGCAACGGCCTGCGCCCGGGCCGGTACTGGATCACCGACGACGGCCTCGTCGTGCTCGCGAGCGAGACGGGAGTCCTGGACCTGGACCCGGCGACGATCGTGCGCAAGGGGCGGATCGAGCCGGGCCGCATGTTCCTGGTCGACACGGGCGCGGGCCGGGTCGTGGCCGACGACGAGATCAAGGCCTCGCTCGCGGCCCAGCGCCCGTACGCGCAGTGGGTCACGGACCACTCGGTGTTCCTCGACCAGCTGCCCGAGCGCGAGCACGTGCAGCACAGCCCGGCGTCGGTGCGTCGCCGGCAGCGGGCGTTCGGCTACACCGAGGAGGAGCTCAAGATCCTCCTCGCGCCGATGGCCTCGACGGGTGGTGAGCCGCTCGGTGCCATGGGCTCGGACACCCCGATCGCGGTCCTCTCGTCGCGTCCGCGGCTGCTGTTCGACTACTTCACGCAGATGTTCGCCCAGGTGACGAACCCGCCGCTCGACGCGATCCGCGAGGAGCTCGTGACGTCGATCGGCGGCGCGATCGGGCCCGAGCCGAACCTCCTGGCCGACGTCCCGGAGCACGCACGCAAGCTCGTCCTGTCGTTCCCGGTCCTGGACAACGACCAGCTCGCCAAGATCGTGCGGATCGACCGCGACCCGGCCCTGGCCGGGGTCTTCCGCTCGACCACCGTGCGCGGGCTCTACACGGTGGCCGGCGGCGAGGCCGCCCTCGCGGCGCGCCTGGAGGAGATCTTCGAGCAGGTCGACCGCGCGGTCGAGGACGGTGTCAGCTTCATCGTCCTGTCCGACCGCAACTCCGACGCCGACCACGCGCCGATCCCGTCCCTGCTGCTCTCGAGCGCCGTCCACCACCACCTGCTGCGCCGTCACACCCGCACGCGGGTGAGCCTCGTGGTCGAGGCCGGGGACGTGCGCGAGGTCCACCACGTCGCGCTCCTCATCGGGTTCGGCGCCGCCGCGGTCAACCCCTACCTCGCGATGGAGTCCGTCGAGGACCTGGCGCGCGATGGCTCGCTCGGCGCGATCACGCCGGAGAAGGCCGTCGCGAACCTCATCAAGGCGCTCGGCAAGGGCGTGCTCAAGGTCATGAGCAAGATGGGCATCTCCACGATCGCCTCCTACCGCGGGGCGCAGGTCTTCGAGGCCCTCGGCCTCTCGCAGGAGGTCGTGGACCGATACTTCACCGGCACCACGAGCCGTCTGGGGGGCATCGGGCTCGACGTCGTCGCGGCGGAGGTCGCCGCGCGGCACGCCGACGCCTACCCGGCGAGCGGCAACCCGCAGGCGCACCGGCGTCTCGCGGTCGGTGGCGAGTACCAGTGGCGCCGTGACGGCGAGGTGCACCTGTTCGACCCCGAGACCGTCTTCCGGCTCCAGCACTCCACGCGCACGCGGCAGCTCGACGTCTTCCGCCAGTACACGCGGCGCGTCGACGACCAGGCGAGCCGGCTCGCGACCCTGCGGGGCCTCCTGCGGTTCGCCGAGGGCGTGCGGCCCGCCGTGCCGCTCGAGGAGGTCGAGCCGGTCAGCGAGATCGTCAAGCGGTTCAACACGGGCGCGATGTCCTACGGCTCGATCTCGGCCGAGGCGCACGAGACGCTCGCGATCGCGATGAACCGCCTCGGCGGCCGCTCAAACACGGGCGAGGGCGGCGAGGACCCGGCGCGCCTGCACGACCCGGAGCGCCGCAGCGCGATCAAGCAGATCGCGTCGGGGCGGTTCGGCGTCACCGCCGACTACCTGACCAACGCCGACGACCTGCAGATCAAGATGGCCCAGGGCGCCAAGCCGGGTGAGGGCGGGCAGCTGCCCGGCAACAAGGTGTACCCGTGGATCGCCGCGACGAGGCACTCCACCCCGGGCGTGGGCCTCATCTCGCCGCCCCCGCACCACGACATCTACTCGATCGAGGACCTCGCCCAGCTCATCCACGACCTCAAGAACGCCAACCCCGCGGCACGGGTGCACGTCAAGCTCGTCAGCGAGTTCGGCGTGGGCACGGTCGCCGCCGGCGTCGCGAAGGCGCACGCGGACGTCGTCCTCATCTCCGGGCACGACGGCGGCACGGGCGCGAGCCCGCTGACCTCCCTCAAGCACGCGGGCACCCCGTGGGAGATCGGCCTCGCGGAGGCCCAGCAGACGCTCGTCCTCAACAACCTGCGCGACCGCGTCGTCGTGCAGGTGGACGGCCAGCTGAAGACCGGGCGCGACGTCGTCGTCGGCGCCCTGCTCGGGGCGGAGGAGTTCGGCTTCGCGACCGCCCCGCTCGTCGTCAGCGGCTGCATCATGATGCGCGTGTGCCACCTCGACACCTGCCCGGTGGGGGTCGCGACCCAGAACCCGGAGCTGCGCGCGCGGTTCACGGGCAAGCCCGAGTTCGTCGAGACGTTCTTCGAGTTCATCGCGACCGAGGTGCGCGAGTACCTCGCGGCGCTCGGGTACCGGTCGATCGACGAGGCCGTGGGCCATGTCGAGTCGCTCGACACCCGCGCGGCCGTGGACCACTGGAAGGCCTCGGGCCTCGACCTCGGTCCGGTGCTCGCACGTCCGGAGCCCGCGCCCGGCTCGGCGCTGCGCAACACCTCCCAGCAGGACCACGGGCTGCACAAGGCGCTCGACAACCAGCTCGTGGCGCTCGCCGCGGACGCGCTCGAGCGCGCCGAGCCGGTCCGGGTCGCGCTCCCGGTGCGCAACGTCAACCGGACGGTCGGCACGATGCTCGGCCACGAGGTGACCAAGCGCTTCGGGGGCGACGGTCTCGCGGACGACACGATCGACGTGACGCTCACCGGATCCGCCGGGCAGTCCCTGGGCGCGTTCCTGCCGCGCGGGGTCACGCTGCGGCTCTTCGGTGACGCGAACGACTACGTCGGCAAGGGCCTGTCGGGTGGGCGGATCCTCGTCCGCCCCGACCAGGCGTCGGTGCTCGCCGGGGACCGCGACGTCATCGCGGGCAACGTCATCGGCTACGGGGCCACGTCGGGGCAGATCTTCCTGCGCGGCGTCGTCGGCGAGCGGTTCGGCGTGCGGAACTCGGGTGCGACGCTCGTCGTCGAGGGCGTGGGCGACCACGCGTGCGAGTACATGACCGGCGGCACCGTCCTGGTGCTCGGCCGCACCGGCCGCAACCTCGGCGCCGGGATGTCCGGCGGACGCGCGTACGTCCTGGACCTGCGCCGCGAGTCCGTCAACGCCCCCGCGCTCGCCGGTGGCGAGCTCGCCCTGTCCCCGCTCGACGCGCAGGACGCGGTGGTCGTCGAGGGCCTCCTGCGCACCCACCACGAGGAGACGGGGTCGCCCCGCGCCGCGGAGCTTCTAGACGACCTGCCCGCCGCGCTCGCGCGCTTCACGCGGGTGCTGCCCACCGAGTACGAGCGCATGCTCGCGACCCTCGCCGACGCCCAGGAGCGGGGTCTCGACCCCGCCGCGCCCGGTGTGTGGGACCAGATCCTGGAGGTGTCCCGTGGCTGATCCCCGTGGCTTCCTGAAGGTGCGGGACCGGGAGCTCCCGCCGAGCCGACCCGTCCCGGTCCGTCTCATGGACTGGCGCGAGGTGGTCGAGCACCGCACGGCGGCCGAGCACGCCGAGCACGGCGCGATGCTGCACGCCCAGGCCGGACGCTGCATGGACTGCGGCATCCCGTTCTGCCACCAGGGCTGCCCGCTCGGTAACCTCATCCCCGACTGGAACGACCTCGTGCGCCAGGGCCAGTGGGCGGAGGCGAGCGACCGCCTGCACCAGACCAACAACTTCCCGGAGTTCACCGGGCGCATCTGCCCGGCGCCGTGCGAGTCCTCGTGCGTCCTGGGCATCAGCCAGCCGCCGGTGACGATCAAGAACATCGAGGTCTCGATCGCCGAGGAGGCGTTCGCGCGCGGATACGCGTCGCCTCAGGTCCCGCACTTCCTCACGGGCAGCACCGTGGCCGTCGTCGGCTCGGGGCCCGCGGGCCTCGCGGCCGCGCAGCAGCTCACCCGGGCCGGGCACACCGTCGCGGTGTTCGAGCGCGACGCGCGCATCGGCGGCCTGCTGCGCTACGGCGTGCCGGACTTCAAGCTCGAGAAGGAGCTCATCGACCGGCGCGTCGCCCAGATGGAGGCCGAGGGCACCCGGTTCCGGCCGGGCGTCGAGATCGGCCGGGACATCACGTGGCGAGCGCTGCGGTCGCGCTACGACGCGGTGCTCGTGGCCACGGGCGCGCCCGTGCCGCGCGCGCTGCCCGTCCCCGGGGCCGACCTCGCCGGGGTCCACCCGGCGATGGAGTTCCTGCACCAGCAGAACGACGTCGTCGCGGGTGTCGAGGTCCCGGACCAGATCCTCGCCACCGGCAAGCACGTCGTCATCATCGGCGGCGGCGACACGGGTTCGGACTGCCTCGGCACGTCGCTGCGCCAGGGCGCCGCGTCGGTCACGACCCTCGCCATCGGCGTGCAGCCGCCGCTCGACCGCCCGGAGAACCAGCCGTGGCCGACCGACCCGCTGCTGTTCGAGGTGTCGAGCTCGCACGAGGAGGGCGGCGAGCGGTCCTACCTGGCCTCGACCGTCGCGCTCGTCGGCGACGAGCAGGGCCGGGTCACGGCCCTGCGCGTCGCGACGACCGAGTACCTGCCGGACGGCCGCCGGGTGCCCACGCCGGGCACCGAGCGCGACATCCCGGCGGATCTGGTGCTCATCGCGATGGGCTTCACCGGTCCGGAGACGGCCGAGCTGGTCGAGCAGACCGGCGCGGACGTCACGGGCCGGGGCGCGATCGCGCGCGGCGACGACTACGCGACGTCCGTCCCCGGCGTGTTCGTCGCCGGCGACGCGGGGCGCGGTCAGTCGCTCATCGTGTGGGCGATCGCCGAGGGCCGGGCGGCCGCGGCGAGCGTCGACGCGTACCTGCGGGGACGGACCGAGCTCCCCGCACCGGTGCGGCCCGCCGACAGGGCGATGAGGCCGTGAACCTGCGACCCTGAGCCCTGGACAGGACCCGCACCGCACGGCGCGCCTCCGGGCGCCCACGGACCCCCACCCCGCCGTCGTGGGGTGGCACATGATGGCGCCTCCGGGCGCACGACCGGGACCCCAAGGTCCCGGGACCGAGGAATTAGGCTGGAGACATGCGTAGAGCCAAGATCGTCTGCACCATCGGACCCGCGACCGAGTCGCCCGAGCAGATCCAGGCGCTCGTCGACGCCGGGATGGACGTGGCGCGGATCAACCGCAGCCACGGCGAGGCGTCCGAGCACGCCGACGTCATCAACCGCGTTCGGGCCGCCGCGAAGGCCTCCGGCCGCGCGGTCGCCGTCCTCGTCGACCTGCAGGGCCCCAAGATCCGCCTGGGTCGTTTCACCGAGGGCAAGCACGAGCTCGCCGACGGTGACGTCTTCACCATCACGGTGGACGACGTGCCCGGCACCAAGGAGCGCGTCTCGACCACCTACAAGGGCCTGCCGGGCGACGCCAAGGTGGGCGACCGCATCCTCATCGACGACGGCCGCGTCGCGGTGCGGATCACGGAGGTCACCGCGACCGACGTCGTGACGCGCGTCGAGGTCGGCGGCCCCGTGTCGAACAACAAGGGCCTCAACCTGCCGGGGGTCGCCGTGAGCGTCCCGGCCATGTCGGACAAGGACGAGGAGGACCTGCGCTGGGCCCTCCGCCTCGGTGCGGACCTCATCGCGCTGTCGTTCGTCCGCAGCGCCGCCGACTACGACGACGTCGCACGGATCATGACGGAGGAGGGTCGCACCGTCCCCGTCATCGCCAAGGTCGAGAAGCCGCAGGCGGTCGACAACCTCGTCGAGATCGTCGAGGCGTTCGACGGGATCATGGTCGCGCGTGGCGACCTCGGGGTCGAGCTGCCGCTCGAGCAGGTGCCGATCGTCCAGAAGCGCGCCATCGAGCTCGCGCGTCGCTCGGCCAAGCCGGTCATCGTCGCGACGCAGGTGCTCGAGTCGATGATCTCGGCCCCGCGCCCGACCCGCGCCGAGGCGTCGGACTGCGCCAACGCCGTGCTCGACGGCGCGGACGCGGTCATGCTCTCGGGCGAGACGAGCGTCGGCGACTACCCGATCGAGGCCGTGCGCACCATGGCGCGGATCATCGAGAACACCGAGGAGCACGGCCGCGAGCGGATGGCCCCGCTCGGCTGGAGCCCGAAGACGCGTGGTGGCGCCATCACGCGGGCTGCGGCGGAGGTCGGCGAGACCCTCGGGGTCAAGTACCTCGTGACGTTCACGCAGAGCGGTGACTCGGCCCGCCGGGTCTCGCGCCTGCGCTCGGCGATCCCGATGCTGGCGTTCACGCCCGACGAGGCCGTGCGCAACCAGCTCGCCCTCACGTGGGGTGTGCAGACGTACGAGGTGCCCACGGTCGCCCACACCGACGCGATGGTCGTCCAGGTCGACCAGACCCTGCGGGCGAACGGCCTCGCGGAGGACGGCGACCTCGTGGTCATCGTCTTCGGCGGCCCGGTGGGGGTCCCCGGCACGACGAACTCGCTGCTGGTGCACAAGATCGGCACCGAGGTCAACGCCGTCCGCTGACCGGCAGCCCGCACTGATCGACCCGCACTGACCAACCCGCACTGACCGACCCGCCCCGGGTCCCCGGCCGCACGGCCGGGGCCCGGGGCGTCGTCGTCCGGGGCGCCGGGGCGGGCCTCACCAGCCGCAGGCGTCCGCCACGTAGTCGTGCACCTGGCCGACGACGCCCTCGCCCGCACCCACGTGCACGACGTGCTGCGGCACGCCGTCGACGGTCGCGTGCACGCCGAGCACGGTGCCGCGCTTGTCCTCGGCCACCGCGTGCGCGTCGCACCGGTTGGGCCGGAACGGCAGGGCCACGGTGACCGGCCGGCCCGTGGGTGCGGCGAGCTCGGGCGGCGCCCACGCGTCGGCGCCCTCCGGGGCCATGAGGATGGTGCCGTCGATGCGGTCCACCGTGACGACCGGCCCGCCGGGGACGGGGGTGACGGTGAGCGTGAGCACGCCGAGGGGTCCCGCCGGCGTCTCCTGCACGGTGACGCCCTCGATCCGGAACGACGCGCCCGCCAGGACCGCGGCGGCCGCGCAGTCCTCCGCGAGGATCCGGGTCAGGTGACCCTGCGGGTCCGTCGCCGCGACCGTGAGGTCGAGCGTCGCGCCAGCGGGCTCATGCGCGGCGACCGGCTCGAGCTCCAGCACGACGCTCGCGTCGACCGCGGACGCGTCGCAGACGGGTGGGCCGAGCTGCACGGAGAAGTCCCTCGTCCGGCCGGGCGGCACCGGGCGTCCGCGGTCCGGGTCGGAGGTGGGGGTGCCCACCGTCGTCGTGCTCGACAGGGTCGCGGTGCGGACGGCGACCGGGTCGTCCCCGTCGTTGCGCACGCGCACCTGGACCACCCGGTCGGCCCACGAGGCGCGGCTCTGCCGGATCTCGACCGAGAGCGCTGGCGGTAGCGCGGTGGCACCGGCGTCGTCCGTGGCGTGGGCGGTGCCCGAGGGCGTCCGGCCCGGCGTCTCGGG
>CAUQTR010000019.1:0-12167 GCA_963521045.1 uncultured Actinotalea sp. | reverse complement strand
CGACTACGCCGGCCTGGACGAGGCGGGCGCGCTCACGCGCGACCGCTTCGCGGCCGCACTGACCGCCCTGGCCCGCCGCGCGGGCGCCAGTGCCGAGGTCAACGCGCACCCCGGCGAAGCCGACGATCCCCACCTCGGGCGCTTCGCCTGGGGCTACCGCTGGAGCGAGGAGCTCGACATGCTCACCGACCCCGCCACGCGCGACGTCGTCGACCGTGCCGGCTTCCGGCTCGCCGGGTTCGCGGAGCTCGCGGCATGAGCCCCGCCCCGGCAGAGCCCGCGGCCTTGGGCCGTCGCGCGCTCGCCCGGTACCGCGGAGCACCGGCGTCCGTGCAGGCGCACGTCGCCGTGCGCTGGGCGACCGCTCCCCTGCCGGACGTCGTCGCGCGGCTCCCCGTCGGCGGCAGGGTCGTGGACATCGGCTGCGGCCACGGGCTGGTCAGCGTGTGCGCGGCTCTGGGCGACCCGACCAGGACCGTCCTCGGCGTCGACATCGACCCGGCCAAGATCGCCCGTGCGCGCGAGGCCACCCGGGGCATCCCGAACCTCGAGTTCCGGATCGCCGAGTCGGGCGCGGTGCCCCGAGGGCCGTGGGACGCCGCCGTGTTCGTCGACGTGCTCTACCTGCTGCCCGAGCGCGAGCAGCAGCGTCTCGTCGCCGAGGCGGTCGCGCAGCTCGCGCCGGGCGGGGTCGTCCTCATCAAGGAGATGGGGACGAGGCCGGCCTGGAAGGTCCGGTGGAACACGGTGCAGGAGACGCTCTCGGTCAAGGTGCTCCGGATCACCGCCGGCAGCGAGTTCGACTTCGTGCCGCCGACGACGATGGCCGGCTGGCTCGAGGACGGCGGGCTCGCGGTCACCGCGCACCGCCTCGACCACGGCCGCCCGCACCCCCACCACCTGCTGGTCGCTCGCGCCCCCCGGCCGTAGGCTCGCCCGATGTCACCGACGAGCTCCCGGGCCTGGCAGACGCCGCCGACGGATGTCGCCGGTCTGCTCGGGTCACTCCTCGCCCGGCCCGGTGACCCGCGCCTGACGTGGTACGGACCGCTGGGCGAACGCATCGAGGTCTCGGGCCATGTCCTCGACAACTGGGTCGCCAAGACCACGAACCTCCTGGTCGAGGAACTCGACGTCGGGCCCGGCGCTCGCCTGCTGCTCGACCTGCCGCCGCACTGGCGGACCGTCGTCTGGGGCTTCGCGGCGTGGCGCGTCGGGGCGACCGTGCTGGCGCCGTCCGGCGCGCCCGGCCGCCAGGCCCTCGACGACGTCGACCTCGTGGTCACGGACTCCCCGGGGGCGCACGAGGCACCCCTCGCGCGCGACGTCGTCGCGGTCGCGCTACCCGGGCTCGCCCGCCGGTTCGAGGGTGAGCTGCCCGCCGGTGCGGTCGACGCCGCCGCCGCGGTCATGACCTACGGCGACGTCATCGGCTGGGCTCCGTCGGTGGAGCCCGGGCGAGCAGCGCTCGAGGGGCCCGGGGGGACGGTCACGCACGCCGACCTCGTCCCGACCGCGGTGCGCTCGGCCCCCGTGGCTCCGGGGTCCCGTGCGCTCCTCTCCGTCGGCGAGGACCGGTCGACGACGGCCGCCGTCCTGCTCGCGACGCTCGGCGTGCTCGCTGGTGACGGGTCGGTGGTCCTGCTGCGGCCCGAGCCGCACGACGGGCCCGACCGGGTGGACCGCCTCGCGGCGTCCGAGCGGGTCACCGTCCGGGTGTGACGCGAGGAGTCCCACCGGTCATGGGACGTCGGCCTGCACCAGCCGGCCGGTGCCGCAGACCGAGAGGCTCCCGTCCGAGGCGGGGACGAACGCCGCCTCACCGCGCTCGAGCGTGAGGGCGTCGCCCCCGGCCGCCCGGACGGTCATCCGGCCGCCGAGGCAGAGCAGCACCCGCGGGCCGCGCCCGGGCAGCGGGTGGTCGGCGTCGTCCTCCAGGTCGGTCACGGACAGCTCGAAGTCGTCGACCGGCGCGTAGAACACCCGCGTCGCGCCGTGGAAGACCTCCGGCGCGATCCTGATCGGCGGGGCCGCGACGTAGTCGACGTTGGCGAGCAGCTCCGGGACGTCCACGTGCTTCGCCGTCAGGCCCGCCCTCAGCACGTTGTCCGAGCTGGCCATGACCTCGACACCGACGCCGCTGAGGTAGGCGTGGACCCCGCCCGCGGGCACGAACATCGCCTCGCCCGGCTGGAGCGTCACGGGGTTGAGCAGGAGCGACGTCACCACGCCCGGGTCACCGGGGTACGCCAGAGCCAGAGCCACCGCGTTGCGGTCGGAGCGCGGTGACGGCGATCCCTCCGCGAGCCGGGCGCGGCAGGCCTCCACCACCTCGTCGACCTCGTGCGGGGACGGTCGTAGGCCAGGCTCCAGGAGCTGCCGGAACGCGGTCATGATGCCCCGGTAGCTCGGGTCGTCACGGAGCACGCCGGCGAGCACGCGCGCGAGCGGAGCCTCGAGCCCGGCGAGCAGCTCGGCCGCCCGCCGCGGCGCACGGAACCCGCACATCGCCTCGAAGCGTGTGAGTGCGTAGATGAGCTCCGGCTTGTGGTTGCGGTCCTTGTAGTTGCGCGCCGGGCTCGTGAGCGGCACGCCGGCCGCGTCCTCCGCCGCGAAGCCCTCGCGCGCCCCGTCGATGTGCGGGTGGACCTGGAGCGACAGCGGCCGCTCGGCCGCGATCACCTTGAGCAGGTACGGCAGGCACGGGCCGAACCGGCTCACGACGTCGTCGCCCAGCGACGCCACGGGGTCACGCGCGATGAAGCGGTCGAGGGTGGTCCCCGCCGGGTCGCCGCTGACCCTGGAAGGTGCGCTCTCGTGGGCCCCGAGCCAGATCTCGGCGACCGGATCGCCCGTGACCGGCCCTCCCAAGAGCTCCGGGATCGCGGTGGTCGATCCCCACGCATACGGCTGTACCTGGTTCTCGAGCCTGAGCACGTCATCCTCTTCGTCCGGTGTGGCCCAGATGCTAGGCGACGCGAGGCGACGTCCGCCCGGATCAGGTCGTCACGGCGTGGCACGCGTCACGCGGCGACGCACTCCGGCCCGGGACCATGAGCACCACCACGGCGGCGACCCGCGATAGCCTGGCCCCGCACCACGGGGCGCGGGCGCGACAGCCGCGCGCACCACCGGACTCCTGAGCAGAGCGGATCGACCACCGATGACCGAGACCACCAAGAAGCGCGCCCTGATCACCGGGATCACCGGCCAGGACGGCTCCTACCTGGCCGAACTCCTGCTCTCCAAGGGCTACGAGGTCCACGGGCTCATCCGCCGGGCGTCGACGTTCAACACGGACCGGATCGATCACATCTACCAGGACCCCCACGTGCAGGACCAGCGACTGGTGCTGCACTTCGGGGATCTCACCGACGGCTCGCGCCTCGTGACGCTGCTGAGCGAGATCCAGCCCGACGAGGTCTACAACCTGGCGGCCCAGTCCCACGTCCGGGTGAGCTTCGACGAGCCGGAGTACACGGGCGACGTCACGGGTCTCGGCACGATCCGCCTGCTCGAGGCGATCCGTTCGACCGGTGTGCACTGCCGCTTCTACCAGGCGAGCAGCTCGGAGATGTTCGGGGCGAGCCCGCCCCCCCAGAACGAGTCGACGCCGTTCTACCCGCGCTCGCCCTACGGGGTCGCGAAGGTCTACTCGTACTGGATCACGAAGAACTACCGGGAGGCGTACGGGATCTTCGCCTCCAACGGGATCCTCTTCAACCACGAGTCGCCGCGGCGTGGCGGCACGTTCGTCACCCGCAAGATCACGCGCGCGGTGGCCCGCATCGCCGCGGGGCTGCAGGACGAGCTCTACATGGGAAACCTCGACGCGGTCCGCGACTGGGGCTACGCGCCCGAGTACGTCGAGGCCATGTGGCGGATGCTCCAGCACGACACCCCGGAGGACTTCGTCGTCGCCACGGGCACCGCCTACTCGGTCCGCGACTTCCTGCGCCTGTCCTTCGAGCACGCCGGGCTCGACTGGGAGAAGCACGTCAAGTTCGACGAGCGCTACCTGCGCCCGACCGAGGTGGACTCCCTCATCGGGGACCCCTCCAAGGCGGGCGACCTCCTCGGGTGGGTCCCGCAGGTGCACACCCCCCGCCTCGCCCAGATCATGGTCGACGCCGACGTGGAGGCACTCAAGGTCGAGGGCTCGCGCTACGTCGACACGGTGCAGGCGCGCTGAACCGCACCGCTCGCGGCCGACCGCCGGTGGCCGCCGACCCCCTGCGAACCGGAGGACGCGCGTGCGCGTGATGCTCACCGGCGGTGCCGGAATGCTCGGCAGCAGCCTGGCGCAGGCGTGGCGGGCGCAGCGTCCCGAGGACGAGCTGCGCGTCGTGACGCGTGACGACGTCGACCTGCGCGACGCGGCGGCGACCCGAGACCTCGTCGCCGACGTGCGGCCGGATGCGGTGGTGCACGCCGCCGCGCGGGTCGGCGGGATCGCGGCCAAGCTCGCGGCCCCCCTCGACTACCTGCGGGACAACCTGCTGATCGACCAGTCGCTCATCGGGGCCGCCATCGAGCACCGGGTGCCCGAGCTGCTGTACGTCGGCAGCGCGGCGGTGTTCCCGGAGGTCTGCGAGCGCCCGTTCGTCGAGTCCGACGTGCTCACCGGGCCGCTCGAGCCGGCCAACGAGGGCTACGCCATCGCGAAGCTCGCCGGTGGCAAGCTGTGCGAGTACGCCTCACGCCAGCTCGGCCTCGCGTACCGCACCGTCGTTCCGTCGAACCTCTACGGCGAGCACGACCACTTCGGCTCCGGCGGGGCGCACATGATCGCCGCCGCGCTGACCAAGGTGCACCGGGCCCACGAGTCCGGGTCGGACACGGTGGAGATCTGGGGCGACGGCACCGCCCGGCGCGAGTTCACCTGGGCCGGGGACGTCGCCGGCTGGCTCGTCGGTCAGGTCGGCTCGCTGGACCGCTGGCCGCCCCTGCTCAACCTGGGGTGCGGGACCGACCACTCCGTCACCGAGTACTACGAGGCCGCGCGCGAGGCGGTCGGCTGGTCGGGCACGTTCGTCCACGACCTCGACAAGCCGTCGGGTACCCCACGTCGGCTCCTGGACTCCTCGGCCGCACGCGCTCTGGGCTGGCAGCCGAGCACGAGCCTGAGCGAGGGCATGGACCTGGCCTACCGCAGCCTCCGTTCGCAGGTGGACCGATCAACGACGCACGAGAGAAGACGATGACTGACGCCCTGACGCCGAACTACCCGCTCGCCACGAGCACCTGGGACTCCGCCGAGCTGGCCGCCCTGCAGGAGGTCATCAGCTCGGGCCGCTTCACCATGGGCCCGCGCGTCGCGGAGTTCGAACGGCTCGTGGCCGAGGCGTTCGGCGCCGGGTACGCCGTGATGGTGAACTCCGGGAGCAGCGCGAACCTCCTCGCGATCGCGGCTGCCGTGCTCGATCCGCGCGGTGGGCTCCGACCGGGCGACGAGGTCCTCGTCCCGGCGGTCTCCTGGGCGACGACCTACTACCCCCTGCAGCAGTACGGCCTGCGGCCGAAGTTCGTCGACATCGACCTCGACACGCTCAACATGGACCTCGACCTCGCGGAGGCCGCGATCGGCCCCCGCACCCGAGGGATCTTCGCGGTCAACCTCCTGGGGAACCCCAACGACTTCGCGCGCCTCGGCCGTCTGGTCGCCGATCACGACCTCGTGCTCATCGAGGACAACTGCGAGGCGATGGGGGCCACGTTCGACGGCCGGTTCGCCGGCACCTTCGGCACGATGGGCACGCTGAGCTGCTTCTTCTCGCACCACATCTCGACGATGGAGGGCGGCCTCGTCCTCACCGACGACGAGCACCTCCGGCAGATGCTCGTCTCCCTGCGCGCCCACGGCTGGACGCGCGAGCTGCCGGCCGACAACCTCGTGCACCCCAAGACGGGGGACGCGTTCGACGACCTGTTCCGGTTCGTCCTGCCCGGCTACAACGTCCGGCCCCTGGAGATGTCGGGTGCCCTCGGCATCCAGCAGATCGCCAAGGTCCCCGGTCTGGTCGCCGGCCGACGCGAGAACGCGGTGCACTTCCTCGAGGTGATGCAGGACCTTCCGGTCCGGCTGCAGCGCGAGACGGGCGAGAGCAGCTGGTTCGGGTTCTCCTTCGTCCTCGAGGGTCCGCTCGCGGGCCGTCGCTCCGAGGTCGTCGCGGCCCTGAGCGCCGCGGGCGTCGAGAGCCGGCCGATCGTTGCCGGCAACTTCGCCCGCAACCCGGTGATGCGCTACCTCGACGCCGTCGTGCCCGCCGAGCTGCCCGCGGCCGACAAGGTGCACGTCGACGGGCTCTTCATCGGCAACCACCACTACCCGGTCCACGAGGGACTGGACGCCGTCCGCGACACCATCGCGCGACTGGTCTGACGTCGTGGTGGTCCCGGCGCGCCCGCCGAGGCGGTGGCCGGGACCGCCGCGGCGGTAGGACACAATGGCGGCATGCGAGGCATCATCCTGGCCGGCGGGTCCGGCACCAGACTCCACCCGATCACCCAGGGCGTGAGCAAGCAGCTCGTTCCGGTGTACGACAAGCCCATGATCTACTACCCGCTGTCCACGCTGATCCTGGCGGGCATCAGGGACGTCCTGGTCATCACGACGCCGCACGACGCCGAGCAGTTCCACCGGCTGCTGGGCGACGGCTCGCAGTTCGGCATCTCCATCACGTTCGCTACCCAGCCCGAGCCGAACGGCCTGGCGCAGGCGTTCGTCATCGGGGCTGACTTCATCGCGGACGAGCCGGTCGCACTGGTGCTCGGCGACAACATCTTCTACGGCCCGGGCCTCGGTGCGCGCCTGCAGCGGTTCGACCACATCGACGGCGGTGCCGTCTTCGCGTACCGCGTGGCCGACCCGACGGCCTACGGCGTCGTGGAGTTCGACGCGGACTTCAAGGCGATCTCCCTCGAGGAGAAGCCCACCCATCCCAAGAGCAGCTACGCCGTGCCCGGCCTGTACTTCTACGACAACGACGTCGTGGCCATCGCCCGGGACCTGAGACCGTCGGCCCGCGGGGAGTACGAGATCACCGACGTCAACCGGGTCTACCTCGACCGAGGTCAGCTGCACGTGGAGGTCCTGCCGCGCGGTACCGCCTGGCTCGACACCGGCACCTTCGACTCGCTGCTCGAGGCCTCCGACTACGTCCGCACGATCGAGTCCCGTCAGGGACTCAAGGTCGGCTCGCCCGAGGAGGTCGCCTGGCGTCGTGGCTTCCTCTCCGACGACGACCTCCGCCACCGGGCCGAGCGGCTCGTGAAGTCCGGCTACGGCCAGTACCTGCTCGACCTGCTGGACCACGCCAGGTGAGCGCGTCCAGCCCGGCGCTGACCCCGCCCGCCCCGGCACGGGCGGACGACGCCCCGTCCTGGCTCCGCATCGGGCAGACCACGCTGGACCCGCGGCGCAACGGCCTGAACCTCGTGCGCCTGATCCTGGCCTCGGCGGTCCTCGTCGCGCACGGCTGGTACATCTCCGGTGACGGCGTCGGCCCGCAGGTCGACGGGGAGAACATCGGCGGGTGGGCCGTCTTCGGCTTCTTCGCCATCAGCGGCTACCTGATCACGGGCAGCCGCCTGACGAAGCCGATCGGCGAGTACCTCGTGCACCGCGTGGCGCGGATCTTCCCCGCGTTCCTGGTGAACCTCGTGGTCACCGCAGCCGTCTTCGCCCCGATGGGCTACTGGTGGTTCCACCGGACGATCGACGGCTTCCTCACGGCCGCCACGACGCCCGTCCACTACGTCATCGGCAACGCGACCCTGCGCATCATCGCCTACGACGTGGCCGGTACCCCCACGGGCGTGCCGTACCCGGGCGCGTGGAACGGCTCGCTGTGGAGCCTGTACTACGAGTTCCTGTGCTACATCATCGTCGCCGTGCTCGGATCGATCGGGCTCTTCCGGCGGTCCGCCGCCGCGATGGCGGCGGCGCTCGCCGTCACGATCGCCATCCACGCGAACATGGACCGCCTGGCTCCCTACACGCAGGGCAACGGCGACCTCCTGTACCTGGCCAAGCTGCTGCCGTTCTTCCTCGCCGGCGGGCTCCTGTACATGCTGCGGGACCGCGTCCCGTTGACGTGGCCCGGGGCGCTCGTCTCCGTCGTCGTCTCGGGGCTGCTCACGTGGCAGCTGGACGGTTGGGGCCCGCAGCTGTCGTCGCTGCTGATCGCCTACGCGATCATGTGGTTCGGGTCGGTGCTCCCCTGTCCGGACCTCATCCGGCGGCACGACATCTCGTACGGCGTGTACATCTACGCCTTCCCCGTGCAGCAGCTCCTGGCGATCGCGGGAGCCGACCGATGGAACCTCGCGCTGTTCGACGTCGTCGCCCTGCTGTGCACCGTCCCGTTCGCCGTCGCGAGCTGGCTGCTCATCGAACGTCGCGTCATGCGCCGTGCGCGCGCCTCGACCCGACGCGCTGCGACCGGCGGGGCCCGCCTCCCTACGCGCGAGCGGGAACAGCCGACCGCGTCGGTCCCGAGCGCCACGGTGGACGCCCGCGACGCGTGACGCGTTCAGCCGCGACGGCCCCGCGGGTACTCGCGCAGCGCACGGTCGAAGGCTGCGAGCGTCTGCGTGGCGACCTTCTCCCAGGAGAACTTCGCCGCCTGCTCGTAGCCGTCAGCCGTCAGCCGGGCCCGGAGCTCCGGATCCGTGACGGCGCGCGTGATCGCGCCGGCGATCGACCCGAGGTCCTCCGGGTCGAAGTACAGCGCGGCGTCCCCGCCGACCTCCCGGTACACCGGGATCCCGGAGAGCATGACGGGCAGGCCCACGAGCATGGCCTCCAGCGCGGGGAGGCAGAACCCGTCGCAGAACGACGGCATCGCCAGGATGCTCGCCGTCGCGTAGAGCTCCTCGAGCTCCTCGGCGGACACCCACGACTTCAGCTCGACCCACCGTTCCAGCCCGAGCTCGGCGACGATGGGCGCCAGCGGGTCGTCCCCGCGGCTGCCCGTCACGACGAGTCGCGGACGCACGCTCTCGTCCACCAGCGCCATCGCCCGGACCAGGCCCTGGAAGTTCTTGTGCGGCCGGCGGTTGCCGACGGCCAGGACGAGGTCGGGCAGCCGCGGGCGCCCGGCCGATGACGAGCCGAGCGGGTTCGCCGTGCCGGCGAGCGGCACCACCTCCACCCGGGACGGCTCGACGCCGAGGTACTTCTCGATCTCGGCCTTCGACGACGCGCTGTCGGTGAGGATGTGCGCCGCGTTGCGCGCCGCCTGCTTCTCCATCCACTTCACCGGCTCGGTGTACAGCGGCGTCGACATGAGGTGCGGGTGGGAGAAGTAGAGCATGTCGTGCATCGTCATCACGGTCGGCACGGACGTCCTGCGCGGGCCGAGCGTGGCGGGGCTGTGGATCAGGTCCGCGCGGTGCTTGCGTGCCCCCTTCGAGACGCCGACCAGCTCGCCGTAGGCCCACACGACCCGGTTCTCGCCCGAGTAGCCGCTGTCGACGAGCGTGCCGGGGAACCAGTCGTGGCCACCCTGGCGGTAGAGCTCGGTGCTCGCGAAGCCGACGAACTCCCACGGCGTGTCCATGGTGCCGATCTGGCGGTACAGCTCGCGAGCGTAGGTCTCCATGCCGCCCTTGGTGCCGGTGTAGGACAGCAGGTCGACGAGGACGCGGGGCATCGAGAGGTCTCCTCAGGCGCGCGGGTGGGTGTCAGACGGCAGGGACGTCGGGACGTGAGTCGATCCACTCGGCGAGGCGGGTGACCCCGGAGCGCAGGTCGTGCTGCGGCGTCCAGCCGAGAAGCTGCTGCGCCCGCGTCACGTCCGCCCAGGCGTGACGGACGTCGCCGTCGCGGAACTGCCCGGTGACGTGCGGGGCCGGTGCGCCGTAGTGCTCCGCGACGAGCTCCGCCGCGATGGCGATCGTCTGGTGCTCGCCTGCGCCGATGTCGACGGGCTCACCGGGGACGTCCGTCACCGTCGTCGCGGCGTGCACCGCGCGGGCGACGTCGTCGATCAGGACGAAGTCGCGACGCACCTGCCCGTCCTCGTAGAGCGGGATCGAGCGGCCCTCGCGAGCCATGCGGCAGAACAGCGACATGATCCCGGTGTAGGGGTTGCTGAGCGACTGGCCCGGGCCGTACACGTTCTGCAGGCGGAGCACGACGGCCTCGACGCCGAACGCGTGGGCCCAGACGCGCACCAGGTGCTCCTGCGCGAGCTTCGTCGCCGCGTAGACGCTCACGGGGGCCGGGAACACCGTCGTCGCATCCATGGGCAGCGGCTCGGCGTCCGGGATGTCCCACTGGCCACCCTCGAGGGTCGCCCTGGTCCGCTGCGACGGGTAGAAGACCTCGCCGGTGGCGCTCCGCCGCCAGGCGCCCTCGCCGTAGACGGCCCGCGAGCTCGTCAGGACGATCCGTCGCGGACGTGCGTCGTTCCGCTGCAGGGCGTCGAGCATCACGGTGGTGCCGACGACGTTCACCGACGCGTGGCGGGTCGACTCGGACAGCGACTGCCCGGTGCCGGTCTCGGCGGCGAGGTGCAGGACGACCTCGGGCCGCACGCGCGCCAGCAGGGCGTCCCACGTACCCGGGTCGGTCACGTCGCCCACCACCAGCTCGACGCGCGGGTCGAGGTCGACCGGGCGCTCGGGCGTCAGGTGCACCTGGGGATGCAGGTTGTCCACGGCCACGACCTGAGCGAACGAGTCGGCGAGCGCCGTCGACACGGCCGTCCCGATGAAGCCGGCTCCCCCGGTGACGAGGCAGAGACCTGTCGCGGCCCGGTGGTCTTCGGACGGCCGTGCGTCAACCACGTGTCGTCTCACTTCCTGCTGGTCCGGATGCCCGCTCGACCGCCGAACGAGCCCGGGCAGTCTCTCACGTCGGCGGCATGCGCAGCAGCCGCGCGCCGCACCGGCTCAACGACGCCGCAGCGGCACCGCGACGTGGCGGAGCATCCGCCCCGCGGCCTCGCGATCGCCGGCACGGAGCGCGCCGGGAAGCAGGGTCAGCGCGTGCGCCCTCGACGTGAGGTGGTGCCGCGCGGCACGAGCCGCGCGCTGCCAGCCGATCGCCTCCATCTGCGCCGCGGCCAGGGCGAAGTAACCACGCTCACCGGCGAACCGGCTCCCGTCCAGCAGCTTCGCCGACGACGCCGACGCGGTGTGGCGCCGGTAGGAGAAGCACACCTCGGGTTCGATGAGCAGCGAGCCGCCCGCGGCGACGACGTCGACGACGAGCGCGAGGTCCTGGATGATCGGCAGCCCGTCGCGGAAGGGCGTGCCCTGCAGCGTCTCCCGGCGGAAGGCCAGCGACGGCCAGTAGAGCCAGTCGGCCCGCAGGAGGCTCGCGGCGAGCATCTCGCCCCGGACCACCCGCCGGCCCCGTCCCCAGGGCATCGTCACCTTCTGCTTGACGGTGTCGACGAGCGTCGGGACCACGCGGCCGTGCTCGTCGATCACCTGCACGCCAGGCTGGATGATGTCGACGTCGGGGTGCGCCGCGTGGGCCCGGAGCACGACGTCCACGTAGTTGGGCAGGAGCACGTCGTCACAGCCGAGGAGGACCACGCGATCGTGCGTCGCCATGGCGACGCACGAGCGGTAGTTCTCGGTGATGCCGACGTTCTGCTCGTGCCGGACGTAGGTGATCCGCGGGTCGTCGAGGGAGGCGAAGAACGCCGCGACCGACTCGTCCGGGTAGGCGTCGTCCACGACCGTGAGCACCCAGTCCGAGCTGTCCTGGAGCTGGACGCTGCGCACCGTCTCCTTCAGCATGCGCGGCTCGCCCCAGAACGGGACCAGGATCTCGAGCGGCATGGCACCTTCCTCGTCTGCGGCATCCGTTGAGGTTCCGCGCGATGCGCCAGACTACCGGTCTGTGACTTCGAGCAGCTCGTCCGAGTCCACCATCGACGCGCGCGGTGCCACCGGCGTCGCCGTCGCGTCGCTCGTCGGCGCCGCGTCGTCCTACCTGGTGCTCGTCGTCGCGGCTCGCACGCTGACGCCGACCAGCAACGCCGAGTTCCTCACCTTCTGGTCGGCCCTGTTCTGGTTGTTCGGGACGCTGGGCGGCGTCCAGCACGAGTCGACCCGCGCGGTGGCGCGCCGGCGCTCCGAGCCGGACGGTCCGCCGGGCGCGCGGGTCCTGGCCGTCGGACTCGTCGTCGGGCTTGGCGCCGCCGTCC
>CAUQTR010000018.1:0-12255 GCA_963521045.1 uncultured Actinotalea sp. | reverse complement strand
GGTGGCGGCACCGGCCACGGCGGGTACGTGGTGAGCCGGCGACGGCGGGGCGTCGGGGTGGTCCTGCTCGTGGCGACCGCCCTGGCGGCCGCGGCGTGCACGGTCGCTCCCGGCACGTCGGAGCCCGGGGACACGGACGTGACCATCGCCCTGCTGCTCCCCGAGTCCAAGACGACGCGGTACGAGAGCATCGACCGCCCGGTGTTCGAGCAGGTGGTGCGGGAGCGGTGCGCCGACTGCGCGGTCCTGTACGCGAACGCCGGGCAGGACGCGGCGCGCCAGCAGCAGCAGGCCGAGTCGGCCCTGACGCAGGGTGCCGACGTGCTCGTGCTCGACGCGGTCGACAGCTCGGCCGCGCACAGCATCGTCACCGCGGCGGCGGACCGCGGGGTGGCGGTCATCGCGTACGACCGCTTCATCGCCGACGCGCCGCTGGACTACTTCGTGGCCTACGACGCGGCGCGCGTGGGCCAGCTGCAGGGCGAGGCCCTCGTCGCCGCCGTCGGGCCGACGGAGCCCGGCGAGGGTGTGCTCCTCGTGCACGGCGCGAGCACCGACCCCAACGTCGCCGGGCTCAAGGCGGGGCTCGCGCGGGCGCTCGCCGACTCCGGCGTCGCCGTGCTCGCGGAGTACGACACCCCCGACTGGAGCCCCGACAAGGCCCAGGAGTGGGTGCAGGGCCAGCTCACCCAGTTCGCCGGCCGCGTCGTCGGGGTCTACGCCGCGAACGACGGCACGGCCGGTGGCGCGATCTCGGCGATGCGCGCCGCGGGCCTGGACCCCGTGCCGCCGGTGACCGGCCAGGACGCCGAGCTCGCCGCCGTGCAGCGGATCGTCGCCGGCGACCAGCACATGACGGTCTACAAGGCGATCAGCCAGCAGGCGCGCACCGCCGCCGAGCTGGCGGTGCGCCTGAGCCGCGGCGAGACGCCCGCCGCGGTCTCACGGGTCGAGGGCGTGCCGTCCGTCCTGCTGGCGCCGGTCGCCGTGACGCGCGACCAGGTGGACAGCGTCATCGTCCGCGGCGGTGTGCACAGCACGGAGGAGATCTGCGTGGAGCCCTACACCCAGGCGTGCCGGGAGCTCGGGCTCCTTGAGGAGGAGTCGTGACGAGCGTGAGCGAGCAGCAGCTGCCCGGGCGGGGCCCCGGCGGGGACGAGCCCGTCATCTCCCTGCGGGGCGTGTCCCACAGCTTCGGCGCGGTCCGCGCCCTCATCGACGTGGACCTCGACGTGCACGCGCGCGAGGTGGTCGCGGTCGTCGGGGACAACGGCGCCGGCAAGTCGACGCTGGTCAACGTGATGTCGGGCGTCCTCGTGCCCGACGCCGGGGAGGTCGTCGTCGAGGGCCGCGAGACGCAGCTGCGCTCCCCGGGGGTGGCGCGCCAGCTGGGCATCGCGGCCGTCTTCCAGGACCTCGCGCTGTGCGAGGACCTCGACGTCGTCGAGAACCTGTTCCTCGGTCAGGAGCTGCGCCGCGGCCCGCTGCTCGACGAGGTCGCCATGGAGCGCGAGGCGTGGCGGCTGCTGGCGCAGCTCGCCGCGCGGGTGCCCTCGGTGCGGGTCCCGGTCGGTGACCTCTCCGGCGGTCAGCGGCAGGCCGTCGCCATCGCGCGCGCCCTGCTCGGCGAGCCGCGGGTGCTCGTGCTCGACGAGCCGACGGCGGCGCTCGGCGTCACGCAGACGGCCGAGGTGCTGCGCCTCGTCGAGCGGGTGCGGGACCGTGGCTACGGCGTCGTGCTCGTCAGCCACACCATGCCCGACGTCCAGGCGGTCGCGGACCGGGTCGTGGTGCTACGGCGCGGGCGGCTCAACGGCGACTTCGACGCCGACCGCACCTCGTACGAGGAGATCATCGCCGCCATCACGGGCGCGAGCCCTGCGCGGCGACCGCGCGCCCGGCAGGAGGACGCATGAGCACGCGAGCGACCTGGACGAGCGGCGCCGTCCGCGGCGCGGGCACCGACGGCGCACCCGACGGACGCGCCCCGGTCCGCCCCGCCTGGTCCGGCGCGCCGTGGCGCAACCGCGAGCTCGGGTCGTGGCCCGTGGTCGCGGCGCTCGTGGTGCTCGCGCTCGTCTTCCAGGCGTTCAACCCGAACTTCCTGTCCAGCGACAACCTCGTCAACCTCACCCTCCAGTCGGCCGTGACCGGGGTCATCACGCTCGGCGTCGTGCTCGTGCTCCTGGTCGGTCAGATCGACCTGTCCGTGGGCGCGGTGAGCGGGCTCGCGGCCGCCGTCGTCGCCGTGGGGTTCGTGCAGGAGGGGTGGCCCCTGTGGGCCGGCGTGCTGGCCGCCGTCGCGCTGGGCGCCGCGGTCGGCGCCGGCTACGGCTGGCTGTTCACCCGGCTCGGGGTGCCGAGCTTCGTCATCACGCTGGCGGGCCTGCTCGTGTGCGTGGGGCTGCAGGCGCGCGTCCTCGGCGCGACGGGCTCCATCACCCTGCCCTACGAGTCCTGGCTGGTGGAGTTCAGCCAGCAGGTCTTCCTCGCGCCGGCGACGGCGTACGCGCTGGCCGGCCTGGTCACGCTCGCCTACGGTGCCGCCCAGTGGACGGGCCGGCGCCGGCGGGTCGCCGCCGAGCTGCCCGCGCCGTCGCTCGCGTGGCTCGTCGGGCGCACGGTCGCGCTGGGTGCCGCGCTCCTGCTGACCACGTGGTACCTCAACCAGAACCGCGGGATCGGCGCGCTGTTCGCGCTCTTCCTCGCCCTGGTGCTCGCGACGGACGTGCTGCTGCGTCGCACGCGCTGGGGCCGGTCCGTGCGCGCCGTGGGCAGCAACGTCGAGTCCGCACGACGGGCCGGGTTCGCCGTCCGGCGGGTGTACATGTCGGTGTTCATGGCCTGCACCGCGCTCGCGGCCCTCGGCGGCGTGCTGTCGGCGGGTCGCCTCGCGGCGGCCAACCAGGGCACGGGCGGCTCCGACATCAACCTCACGGCGATCGCGGCGGCGGTGATCGGCGGCACGAGCCTGTTCGGCGGCCGGGGGAGCGCCTGGTCGGCCGTGCTCGGGGCGTTCGTCATCCACTCGATCTCGAGCGGGCTCACCCTGCTCAACCTCGATGCGTCGATCCGCTCGATCGTCACGGGCGTGGTGCTGGCGCTCGCCGTGACCATCGACGCGCTCGGACGACGCCGCACGGCGCGCCAGGTCCAGCGCTGACCCTGCCGCCCGGCCCGCGGGTGCCCGCGGTCGTCGCCCACCTGGAGCGTCGGGCGTCAGCCTTCGAGTGCTGGGCTCAGCGGAAGACGATGGTCCGGTGGCCGTCCAGCAGGACGCGGTGCTCGGCGTGCCAGCGCACCGCACGCGCGAGCGCGCGACGCTCGACGTCCTGGCCGAGGGCGACGAGGTCCTCGACCCGCTTGCTGTGGTCGACGCGCTCGACGTCCTGCTCGATGATCGGGCCCTCGTCGAGGTCTCCGGTGACGTAGTGCGCGGTCGCGCCGATGAGCTTGACGCCGCGGTCGTGCGCCTGCGCGTAGGGGCGGGCGCCCTTGAAGCTCGGCAGGAAGGAGTGGTGGATGTTGATGACCCGGCCGGCGAGGGCGCGGCACAGGTCGTCGGAGAGGATCTGCATGTAGCGCGCGAGGACCACGAGCTCGACGTCGAGCTCCTCGACCAGCTCGAGCAGGCGCGCCTCCGCCTGCACCTTGGTGTCTCGGGTGACGGGGACGTGGTGGAACGCGATGCCGTAGAACGCGGCGACGTCGGCCAGGTCGGTGTGGTTCGAGACCACCCCCACGATGTCGACCGGGAGACCCTCGGACTGCTGGCGGAACAGCAGGTCGTGCAGGCAGTGCGCCGCGGTCGACACCATGACGAGCGTGCGCATCCGGCGCCCGGCCTCGTCGAGCCGCCACGTCATCGAGAAGTCGTCGGCGAGGCGGCCGAGCACGGCGGACAGCTCCTCGCGCGAGGCCGTGGACTCCACCTGCACCCGCATGAAGAACAGACCCGTCAGGGGATCGCCGAACTGCTGGGACTCGGTGATGTTGCCCCCGTGCGACGCGAGCAGCCCGGCGACGGCCGCGACGATGCCGGGCCGGTCGGGGCAGGAGAGGCTGAGCACCCAGTGGGTCGGTGCCCCGGCGGGCGTGGCGTGGCTGGTCACGAGGCCCGAGGCTACCGGCCGCCGCGCCACATCCACCCCACGCGCCGCTCGTTCCGTCCGGGCTGCATGGAGGTGCTCGGACAGCTCGGCTTCATGTTCTCCGACGTCGAGCCCTACTTCGAGGCGGAGCTCGCCGCCGTCGCCCGGACCGTCGGCATCGACTACCTCCCTCCCGCCTGACGGGGCGGCGTCTCACCCGGTGCTTCGGTCGCCGCAGGCCCCGGGTCGATGGGACGATGGCTCCATGAGCACGCCCGAGGTGAGGATCGACGTCGTCGGCGACGAGGCGGCGGGAGAGCTGCTGACGGTGCGCCGCGCCGCCTTCGTCAGCGAGGCGCAGCTGTACGACGACCCGAACATCCCGCCGCTGACGCAGACGCTCGCCGAGCTGCGCGCCGACCTCGCGGACCCGTCGGTCGTGACCCTCGGCGCCTGGCTGGGCCACCGGCTCGTGGGCTCGATCCGGATCGGGCGCGAGGGCACCAAGGCGACGCTCGGCCGGCTCGCCGTGGCGCCGGACCTGCAGGGCCAGGGCATCGGCACCCAGCTGCTGCTCGCGGTCCCGGAGCGGCTGCCGGCGGACACGTCGGAGGTGTGGGTGTTCACCGGGCAGGACTCGGTGCAGAACCTCGCGATGTACACCAAGCACGGGTACGAGCACCAGTACGACCAGGCCGCGGGGGACCTCACCTATGCGTACCTGCGCAAGATCCTCGGCGACGACCCCGAGCCGGAGCCCGACGAGGACGACGTCGACCACGAGCACGAGGCCGCGGCCGGCCGGTAGACCGGACCCTGTGCGACTGTGCCCGCACGTGCCCGCCCGTGCCGCTTGCTAGGCTGTGCCGCGTCGCGACTGGCGAACAGGTGGGTCACCACCGGGGAGCGACGCAGCATCAGACTTCGGGTCGTACGCCTGGGCCCCCGGTCACCCACACCGCGTGTGCGTGCCCGGACCGAGCCGGGGCCACCACCACCGCTGATGCCGAGGAGACCACGTGACCTCCCACGACGTGACCACCACCCCGCCCGCTGAGCCCGCAGCATCCGCCGGCTCCTCAGCCGACGTGATGGACCAGTCGCTCGCCGAGCTGGACCCCGAGATCGCCGCCGTCCTCGACGGTGAGCTGGCGCGCCAGCGCGGCACCCTCGAGATGATCGCGAGCGAGAACTTCGTCCCGCGCGCGGTGCTCCAGGCGCAGGGGTCGGTCCTGACCAACAAGTACGCCGAGGGCTACCCCGGCAAGCGCTACTACGGTGGCTGCGAGCAGGTCGACGTCGCGGAGAGCCTCGCGATCGATCGCGCCAAGGCGCTGTTCGGCGCCGAGCACGCCAACGTCCAGCCGCACTCGGGCGCGACCGCGAACGCGGCGGTCATGCACGCGCTCGCGAACGCCGGCGACCGGCTGCTCGGCCTCGAGCTCGCGCACGGCGGCCATCTCACGCACGGCATGAAGATCAACTTCTCCGGCAAGCTCTACGACGTCGCCGCGTACGGGGTGGACCCCGAGACGTTCCTCGTCGACATGGACCGGGTGCGCGAGAAGGCCCTGGAGCACCGCCCGCACGTCATCGTCGCCGGCTGGTCGGCCTACCCCCGCCACCTCGACTTCGCGGCGTTCCGCGAGGTCGCGGACGAGGTCGGCGCGAAGCTCTGGGTCGACATGGCGCACTTCGCGGGCCTCGTCGCCGCCGGGCTGCACCCGAGCCCCGTCCCGCACGCCGACGTCGTCTCCTCGACCGTGCACAAGACGATCGGCGGCCCGCGCTCGGGCTTCATCCTCACGAAGGAGGAGTACGCGCGGAAGATCGACTCCGCCGTCTTCCCCGGTCAGCAGGGTGGCCCGCTCATGCACGTCATCGCCGCCAAGGCCGTGTCGTTCAAGGTCGCGGCGAGCGACGGCTTCCGCGAGCGTCAGGAGCGCACGCTCGAGGGCGCGCGGATCATCGCCGACCGGCTCTCCCAGCCCGACGTCGCGGCCGCCGGCGTCTCCGTCCTCACCGGCGGCACGGACGTGCATCTCGTCCTGGTGGACCTGCGCCGCTCGGACCTCGACGGGCAGCAGGCCGAGGACCTCCTGCACGCCGCCGGCATCACCGTGAACCGCAACGCGGTGCCGTTCGACCCCCGCCCGCCCCGCGTGACCTCGGGCCTGCGCATCGGCACGCCGGCGCTCGCGACGCGCGGGTTCGGCGCGAGCGAGTTCACCGAGGTCGCGGACATCATCGCGTCCGCGCTCGTGCAGGGACAGGGCACCGACGTCGACGCCCTGTCCGCGCGCGTCGCACGGCTGACCGAGGCCTTCCCGCTCTACCCGGGCCTGCAGCAGTGACCGCTCCGACGACGGCTCGAGTCCTCGACGGGACCGCGACCGCCGCGGCGATCAAGGCGGAGCTCACGCAGCGGGTGGCCGCGCTCGCGGCCCGCGGCGTCCGGCCCGGGCTCGGCACGCTGCTCGTCGGCTCGGACCCGGGCTCCGTCTGGTACGTCAACGGCAAGCACAAGGACTGCGCGGAGGTCGGCCTCGCCTCGATCCGCGAGGACCTGCCGGAGACGGCGTCGCAGGAGGACATCGAGGCGGCCGTACGGCGCCTCAACGACGACCCGGCCTGCACGGGCTTCATCGTCCAGCTGCCCCTCCCGCGCGGCATCGACACCAACCGCGTGCTGGAGCTCGTCGACCCCGACAAGGACGCCGACGGCCTGCACCCGACGAACCTGGGCCGCCTGGTGCTCCGCGTGAACGAGCCGGTCACGTCCTCGCTGCCGTGCACACCGCGCGGCATCATCGAGCTGCTCGTGCGGCACGGCGTCGAGCTGCACGGCGCGCACGTCGTCGTCGTCGGCCGGGGGACGACGGTGGGGCGGTCCATCGGGCTGCTGCTCACCCGGCGCGCGGTCAACGCCACGGTCACCCTCACGCACACCGGCACGGCGGATCTCGCGTCGCACACGCGCACGGCCGACGTCGTGGTCGCGGCGGCGGGCGTGCCGGGGATCATCACGGCCGACATGGTCAAGCCGGGCGCCGCCGTGATCGACGTCGGCGTGTCCCGCGTGCCCGACCCGGTGACGGGCAAGAGCCGCGTCGCGGGCGACGTCGACGCGGGCGTGGCCGAGGTCGCCGCGTGGCTGTCGCCCAACCCGGGCGGCGTCGGGCCGATGACCCGCGCGATGCTCCTGGCGAACGTCGTCGACGCCGCCGAGGCCGCGCACCCTGCCTGACCCGAGCGCCTCGGGGTGGCTCGGACACGGACAGACTGGAGCGTCGCGGCCCGACACGCCCGCGTGTCGGGGCCGCGATGCTCCAGTCTGCGGGCGGTGGGGCGGTGGGGCGGGGGGGGGGGGGGTGGCGGGGGACCCATGAGGTCCGGGGGTGGCGGCGGGCTGTCCTGTGCACCGCACAGCAGCCGTCCCGTTCTGAGGAGACCGTCATGGGAGACGTCCGACCGCACCTGTGGTTCAGCTCCGGCGCCGAGGACGCCGCAGCCTTCTACGCCGCGACCGTCAAGAACTCCGCCGTGACCAAGGTGGTGCCGGGGCTCCCCGGCACGCCGGGCGTCGGGGAGGGCGCCCCGTTCATCGTCGAGCTCGTCCTCGACGGCATGCCCGTCACGATGATCAATGCCGGTCCGCAGTTCCAGCTCGACGAGGCCTTCTCGTTCTACCTCACCTGCTACTCGCAGGAGGAGGTCGACCACTACTGGGAGGCGCTCGTGGCCGGAGGAGGCGAGCACAGCCAGTGCGGCTGGCTGAAGGACCGGTGGGGCGTCTCCTGGCAGGTCGTGCCGGCGCAGCTCGAGGACATCATGTCCCGACCCGACGCCGACGGGGTCAACCGTGCGATGCAGGCGATGCTCGCGATGCAGAAGCTCGACGTGGCGGCGCTCGAGGCGGCCTACGCCGGCCGCTGACGCCTCGGCGGCCTGACGCCCCGGGACCGGTCGGAGGCATCGATCCCCCGTGGGTGGGCACCGCGCGGTGCGCGTCGGTGCCATGGGGTTGGATGACCGGGTGCTGACGATCGCCACCATCAACGTCAACGGCGTCCGCGCCGCGTTCAAGCGCGGCATGGGCGCCTGGCTCGAGGCCCGGCGGCCCGACGTCGTGCTGCTCCAGGAGGTCCGTGCCCCGCAGGAGAAGGTGGGGGAGTTCCTGCCCGCGTCGGACTGGGACCTCGCGCACGCGGAGTCGGAGGTCAAGGGCCGCTCGGGCGTCGCGATCGCGTCCCGGCTGCCGATGGCCGCGGTCCGGATCAACCTCGACCAGGGGGTCGCGACCAACACCGGCCGCTGGGTCGAGGCCGACCTCGAGCTGCCCGGCGGCCGCTCGCTCACCGTGGTCTCCACGTACATCCACTCGGGCACGCTCGGCACGCCGTCGATGGACGAGAAGTACGCGTTCCTCGAGCTCGTCACCGCCCGCCTGGACGAGCTCCGCGGGGGCGGACGCCTCGTCGTCGTGGCAGGCGACGTCAACGTCGCGCACCGCAACGAGGACCTCAAGAACTGGAAGGGCAACCTCAAGGCCGCGGGCTGCCTGCCGCAGGAGCGCGCCTACCTCGACCGCTGGTTCGACGCGGGCTGGGTCGACCTCGGGCGCAGGCTCGGCGGGGAGGGCCCCGGTCCGTACACGTGGTGGTCGTGGCGCGGCAAGGCGTTCGACAACGACGCCGGCTGGCGGATCGACTACCAGATCGCCTCGCCCGGGCTCGCGCCGCACGCGGTCAAGGCCGAGGTGGACCGGGCGCCGTCCTACGCCGAGCGGTTCAGCGACCACGCACCGCTGGTGGTCGCCTACGACCTCTGACCCCGCCGGCCGCCGTGCACGGGCGACGGCGCGGGCTACGACGCGGCGGGCTCGGGGACGGGCAGCTCGCGCAGGCGGACGAGCGGTGAGAGCAGGACCGGGAGCGTCGCCAGCGTCGTCACGCCGACCGCGACCCACAGCGTCGGCAGGACGCCGAGGGCACTTCCCAGCCACCCGCCGAGCAGGGACCCGAGCGGGAGCGTCCCCCAGACGATGAAGCGGACGGACGCGTTCATGCGCCCGAGCAGGGCGGGCGGGCAGAGCCGTTGGCGGAAGCTCACCTGCGCGACGTTGTAGACCACGACCGCCAGGCTGAGGAGCGCGCCCGCAGCCACGAGCGGCACCGCAGGCGGGACGCCCTCCGTCGCGAGCGGCGTGGCCAGCGGGGTGAGGGCGGCGGCGGGGACGGCGAGCAGCGCGCTGAGGGGGATGAGGCGTGCCGGGCCGACCCACCGGGCCAGGCGCTCGGAGAGGACCGCGCCGACGAGCCCGCCGACGGCACCGGCCGACAGGACGAGCCCGAGGGTCTCCTCGCCCAGACCGAGGCGCCGCAGCACGTAGATGACGAGCACGGCGTTGACGACGCCGCCGGCGAAGTTGCTCAGGGCCGTGCACGCGACGATCCGGCGCAGCAGCGACTGGCGCACGACCCAGCGCAGGCCCTCGGCGATCTCCGTGCGCAACGGGCGGCGGTCCTCCGGCCGAGGCAGCTCCTCGACCTGGCGGATGCGCCAGACCGCGGCCGCGGAGAGCAGGTAGGTCACCACCGTGCCGAGCACGAGCAGCGGAGCGCTGACGACGCGCAGGAGGGCGCCGCCCAGCGCGGGCGCGGTGACCTGCGCCACGGAGGCCGTCGCCTGGAGCTTGGAGTTGCCCTCGACGACGTGGTCGAGGCCCACGAGTCCCGGCACGTAGCTCTGGTGGGCCACGTCGAAGAAGACCGTCGCCGCGCTGATGACCAGGCCGCACGCGTACAGCAGCGGCATCGAGCCGTGCCCCGTGAGCGCCGCCACGACGACGACCGCCAGCGCCGCCGCCCGGACGAGATCGGCGACGACGAGCGTGCGGCGCTTGCGCATCCGGTCCACCCAGGCCCCGGCCGGCAGGCCGATGACGAGGAACGCCGCGGTCTCGGCAGCCCCGAGCAGGCCCATCTGCCACTCCGTCGCGTGCAGGTGGGTCACGGCGTACACCGGCAGGGCGAGGTAGGTCACCTGGGCGCCGAGCTGGCCGAGTGCGTCGCCGACCCACAGCCGTCGGAAGTCGGGGTGGTGGGCCAGGGACCGGCGCCGTGGTGGCGGCGCGGTGCTGCCGCCGTCGGCCTCGACGGCCGGCGGGTCCCCGGACGGGGGAGTCCCGGGCGGCGGAGCGGTCACGGGGTCAGCATGACGCGACTGATTGGGAAACGTCAATCAGTGACTAGGATGTCGCATGCCCGATCCGGCCGAGCACCCAGCGCGCCCCGTCGTCGTCGGCTCGGACCTGCCTCGGGACGCCGCCGCTGAGGCCGATGCGCGCGCGCTCGCATCCGTGGTGCGGATGCGGATCCTGCGGCTGTGCCTCGACGAGCCGCGCACCAACAAGGAGATCGCCGAGCGACTCGGCAAGGACCCGGCGACCGTCCTGCACCACGTGCGCACCCTGGTCGACCGCGGGTTCCTGCGCGCCGAGCCGGTGCGGCGCGGCTCCCGGGGCTCGCGGGAGATCCCCTACGTGGCGACGCGCAAGTCGTGGCGCGCGCCCCGCCTGCCCGAGCAGACGGGCGTGCTCATCGACGCCTTCCTCGAGGAGGTCGCCGAGGCCGACCCGCGCACCGTCGAGACGCTGCGGCTCGGCCTGCGGCTCGGCCCCGAGGCGCGCGCCGAGCTCGACGGTCGGCTCATGGCCGTCCTGAGCGAGTTCGCCGAGCGCGGCCCGGACCCGCAGGGCGTGCCGTACTCGCTCTTCCTCGCCGTCCACGAGGACGCGGGCCGGCTGCGCGAACGACCGCGGCCACCGTCCGGCTGAACCCCCTGGCAGTCGGACGGTGGCCGCTGCGGTCCGCCCACGGACCGGCCGGCAGCACCGGTCAGGTGCCGCCCCGCAGCGCCGCGATGGGCTCGATGCCTGCGGCCTTGAGCGCGGGGTAGGTGCCGGCACCGAGGCCGATCACGCCACCGAGGAGCGCCGCGCCGATGACGACGAACGTGTCGAGGATGGGCGTCCACTCCTTGGCGAGCGACACGGCCACGACCGCGAACACGCCGAGGGCCGAGCCGATGAGGCCACCGAGCAGCCCGATCACCACGGACTCGACGAGGAACTGGCTCCCGATGTCGCGCTTGCTCGCGCCGAGCGCGCGACGCAGGCCGATCTCCCCGATCCGCTCGCGCACCGAGAGCAGCGTGATGTTCGCGATCCCGAGGCCGCCGACCAGCAGCGCCACCGCACCGAGTGCGAGGAAGATCGCGTTGATGTCCGCCTGGACGTTCTCCCGGACGGTCGACGTCGCGGCCGGGACCTGCACCTCGAGCGTCTCGGGGTCGTTCGGCGCGAGCGCGATCGGCGCCTGCTCCCCGACGACCGGTCCGGCGCCGACGGCGATGGTCGCGTGCGCCTGCGCGATGGTGCCGAGGTCGAACTCCGCGCGGGCCGTGCCCACCGGCATGACGACGGCGTCGAGCAGGTCGGAGCGGCGGGCGACGTCGTCGATGATGCCGATGACGGTGTAGGACTCCTCGCCGATGAAGATCGACGGCTGCCGGTCGACGCGCTGCACGCCGAGCCGGGTCGCCGCACGGGCCCCCAGCACGACGACGCGATCCGCGCGCAGGTCATGGCCCGAGTCGAAGTAGCGACCCGTGACGATGCGTCCGCGCACGGCGTCGAGCAGCCCCGGTGTGGTCGCGAGCACCTGGGGCGCGGCGAGCGTCGGGGCGGACGGGTCGTTGACCGGGACCGCCGTGATGGGTGCGCCCTGGATGTCGACCGGCGAGATCCCGCCGGCCGCCTCGACGCCCGCGAGGCGGCTGAGGCGGTCCTCGACGTCCCACGGGATGGTCCCCGCGGCCCGCTCGCCGCCCTGGGTGCGCGCCGTCGCCGGCTCCACGACCGCCTGCGTGGCGGCCACGGCGTCGAACTGGCGCGAGATCTGGCCGGCGGCCGTCTGGGCCAGGCCGACGGTGACCACGAGCGAGCCGACCCCCAGCACGGTGCCCACGATCGTCAGGATGAGTCGGCCCGGACGTGCGCCGATCCCGTGGGCCGCCTCGTTGACGAGGTCCCGGAGCCGGAACCGGTCGCGGGCCGCGCCGCGCGCGACGACGGTCGAGCGACGGCGTCGCCGGCCCGGCA